>JAOUOK010000364.1 GCA_029880425.1 Gammaproteobacteria bacterium | reverse complement strand
TCCTGGTTTCACTCCAAAGAAAGGACGTGTGGCTGAGCCAGGTTTAAGTGGGGTTGCACCAGGTAATGGAGTTAGCAGGTGACCACCGGTTTCAGTTTGCCACCAGGTATCGACGATCGGGCAACGCGCATCGCCAACGACGTTGTAATACCACTGCCAGGCTTCAGGATTTATTGGCTCACCAACTGTGCCGAGTAAACGTAATGTTTTACGCGAGGTATTCTTCACTGGATCATCACCTTCACGCATTAAAGCCCGGATCGCGGTAGGGGCAGTGTAAAAGACGGTGATGCCGTGCTTGTCTACAACTTCCCAGAAACGAGAAGCTGATGGGTAGTTGGGTACACCTTCAAAGAATACTGTCGTGGCAGCATTAGCCAGTGGGCCATAGAGTAAATAACTATGACCGGTAATCCAGCCTACATCAGCAGTACACCAGTAAATATCACCTTCCTGCAAATCGAAAGTATATTTTGTGGTCATGGTGGCAAACAGGAGATAACCGCCTGTAGTGTGTAAGATACCTTTGGGTTTACCGGTTGAGCCTGAAGTATAAAGAATAAATAATGGATCTTCAGCATCCATATCTTCACATGGACAGTCTGCAGAAGCAGAGGACATGGCTTCGTGATACCAGACATCACGATCTGCGTTCCAGTTAACATCACCACCTGTTCTTTTAACTGTTAAAACAGTATGAACATTAGGGCAATCTTCAAGTGCTTTATCAGTATTTGCCCGGAGAGGAATTTTCTTGCCTGAACGAACACCTTCATCGGCAGTAATAACTACCTGGCAGTCGGAATCAAGAATACGGCCTTTGAGCGCTTCGGGTGAAAAGCCACCAAAAACCACAGAGTGAACCGCACCAATACGGGCACAGGCCAGCATGGCATAGCCGGCTTCAGGAATCATAGGCATGTAAATACAAACACGATCGCCTTTTTTCACGCCACGTTGTTTTAATACATTGGCCAGCTTGCTGACTTCCTGGTGAAGTTCATTGAAAGTGATTTTTTTATCGTCATTCGGATCATCACCTTCCCAGATGATGGCAACTTGATCACCTTTAGTATCAAGATGACGGTCAATACAATTATAAGCAACGTTCAGAGACCCACCCTGGAACCATTTGATATAAACGTTATCAGGGGCAAAGCTATAATCCATTACTTTGTCCCAGGGTTTTGACCAGCTTAAAAATTTCTTAGCCTGTTCATCCCAGAATGTTTCCGGATCATCAATCGACTGTTTATATAAGGTGTTATATTGCTCAGCCGTGATGTTTGTTTTTGAAGCAAATTCGGCGGGAACTTCATATAGTTTTTGTTCTGACATAAAAAGACTCCTGATGACTTATCAGCCATATCTTTACAAGAGATAAAGCTGGTATCAAGTCATATTACGATTTTTTTTGAGATAACATATTAATATACCATGATGAATATGTTGTAATGATATTTTGCTGTTCTGTTATTCGGTTCGCTTTTGTTGTTGATCTACAAGGTTAATAAATTTTTGTACACTTATTTCAAAGTCACCACTGATATTAATAAATGCACAGCCACAGCGTCTGCCTTCTGATGGTTCCTCAGGGTTGAGTGGAATGATATTGCGTATTTCAAGGTCGATAAAAGCAGAATCATGCTCCCCCAGTGTTAGCTTGCAATTTTGAAAAGTATTACCGGGTTCAAGCTCAAGTTCTTCATTTCTGTCAAATAGTGCAATGCCACCAACACTGATATCAAGAACAGGGTATACAGCACGATGATTGTCACCATGAATGATTTCACAGTTAACAACTTCACTAAGTGGTATTTTCACCCGGTAAAATTCCCGGCGTTGCACCCAAAGTACGCTCTCTGGTAAAGGACAGGCAAAACTGGGTTTCCCCTGTAAGCGGGCTTTTTTAATTGCCTTAATAGAAAATTGTGCTGTGATTCCGTTGTAGTCAGTTTTAATTACTGCACGATCGTGTTTGAGTAATTTCTGGTTTAGTTCTTCATTTCCACCATAATCAAGTACCAGTAAATTTTTATCGGCTAATACATCGACCACAGTGCTGAGCATAGTTTGATCATTAAAGTGCAGGGTGAGCAGGGAATGTTTTTTACCCAGTTGACGCAGTTTTTGCATAATTTCGCCACGTCCATAAAGCATGTAATGCTCAATGTTCTCGATATTGTCTACTTTAGGTGTTTCCACAATGTTTAATCTTTTTAAGTCTGTACAGTTCTGTTGAGGAAATTAATTCTACATATATATAGGATATGTTCTACCTGATGCCCGATTGCTTGTCGTGTACGTGCACCAGCTGAGCTAAAATTTCCCACAAAATTTTACCATCAAATGAAAGAAAGGTTTCGGTAATATTTTCCAATATGTTTTGCTAACCAGGCCGCTTTTGATTATTCAGCTTTAATTTATTTTAATCATAGCGTTATTGAATTTAATAACTCACTTGTTGCGATTTTACGGGCACCAAATCTAGTTGCCAGTTTTTCATTGCCCAATTCCAGACTTCTTTTTTATCTGAGTTTATAAGTTCTACAGGTGGCATTTGACCTAAAAAGTGTAATGTTTTAACCAGTAAATTGCCAGCGTCATCAGCAATAATCGGCCGGGCATAGTTTTGTTTACTTAGTTTTTGACCATTTTCACTAACAGCAACAGGGAGATGACAATACTGTGGACTGTTGAGCTTCAGAACGTTCTGAACATACAGCTGACTGGGTGTACAATTAAGTAAATCTGCACCCCGGACTACTTCAGTAATCCCTTGTTCCGCATCATCAATACCTGAGGCAAGATGGTAAGAAAATAAAT
>JAOUOK010000021.1 GCA_029880425.1 Gammaproteobacteria bacterium | reverse complement strand
TGGAAATTGTTAAAGGCTTAAGCGTTGGTGAGGATATTGTCACTTCAGGCCAGTTTCTCATTGACTCTGAAGCAAGCCTTAAAGCCAGTATTGCAAGGATGTCTTCAATAAATAATAACACTAAGAAAGAAACATCAGGTAATGACCGTAAAAAAATTATAGGTACCGGTGTATTAAAAGAAATCATGGCAAGTCAAAACAAAATTAATATCGCTCATGACCCAATACCAGCATTAAGCTGGCCAGACATGATTATGGATTTTGATGTTAAGGCAAGTATTGAGCTTGGCCAGTTTAATAAAAACGATAAAGTTAAGTTTGAACTTGAAAAAAGTGAAAACGGATATGTTATTAAAGCTTTATCAAAATTTTCAAATTAAAGGTGACATAGAATGATTGAAGGAATTATCAGCTGGTCACTTAATAACAGGTTCCTGGTTTTACTTTTAACTGCTGTACTTATTGTTGCGGGTGTTTTTTCAGTAAAAAATACACCGCTTGATGCTATCCCTGATTTATCGGATGTGCAGGTTATTATTAAAACCACTTACCCTGGTCAGGCTCCGCGTGTTGTTGAAGATCAAATTACTTATCCATTAACAACAGCAATGTTATCTGTGCCTGGCGCGGTTACAGTGAGAGGATACTCATTTTTTAATGATTCTTATGTTTATATAATTTTTAAAGATGGAACAGATCCGTACTGGGCACGTTCAAGAGTACTTGAATATTTAAGCCAGGTTGCAACTCGTTTACCTGCTGAAGCACGTCCTTCCTTAGGTCCTGATGCGACCGGGGTAGGTTGGGTGTATGAATATGCACTTGTTGACCGTTCTGGAAAAAATGATTTGTCACAATTACGCAGCTTACAGGACTGGTTTTTGAAATATGAGTTACAAACTGTTGCAGGTGTATCTGAAGTAGCAACCATTGGTGGCATGGTTAAGCAATACCAGGTTGTGTTAGAGCCTGATCGTTTAAGAGCTTATGGTTTACCGCTGCAAAAAGTACGAATGGCGATTAAGAGAGCGAACCAGGAGGTCGGTGGTTCAGTTATCGAAATGGCTGAAGCAGAATATATGGTGCGTGCCACAGGATATATTGATGAGTTAGAAGACTTAAAACGTATACCTTTAGGTGTGAATGAAAGAGGTACACCAATTTTACTAAAAGATGTGGCTGATATCCGTCTGGGTCCACAGATGCGCAGGGGGATTGCTGAGCTTGATGGTGAAGGCGAAGTGGTTGGTGGTGTTATCGTTATGCGTTACGGTGAAAACGCGTTAAAGACTATCCAGGGTGTAAAGAAAAAAATTGCCGAGCTTAAAAAAGGCCTGCCGCAGGGTGTTGAAATAGTTGAAACCTATGATCGTTCTGTTCTAATTAATCGTGCAGTTGACAATTTAAACACTAAGCTGATTGAAGAATTTCTAGTCGTTGCTCTTGTTTGTGCAATTTTTTTATTTCATATACGCTCTGCACTTGTCGCGATTGTGAGTTTACCCATCGGTATCCTTGCTGCATTTATGATTATGCATTCCCTGGGTATGAACGCGAATATTATGTCGCTTGGGGGTATCGCAATAGCGATCGGTGCAATGGTGGATGCTGCTATTGTAATGATCGAAAATGTGCATAAACATATCGAAAAAGAACCCTTAACAGATGAAAACCGCTGGCAAATCATACGGCGCGCAAGTTTAGATGTGGGACCTCCACTCTTTTTCACGTTACTTATTATTACCTTAAGTTTTTTACCTGTTTTTACCCTTGAAGCTCAGGAAGGAAAACTTTTTTCTCCTTTGGCATTTACTAAAACATTTGCAATGGCTGCTTCTGCAGTACTGGCAATTACATTAGTACCTGTATTAATGGGGTATTTTATTCGTGGCAATATCAGGCCAGAGCATGAAAACAAAGTCAGTCAGCTTTTAATAAAAATGTATCGTCCATTAATAAATTCGGTATTAGCAAAGCCAAAACATGTATTAAGTATTTCCTTAGTATTAGTTCTTCTTGCTGTTTGGCCAGTCAGCCAAATTGGTTCTGAGTTTATGCCTGACCTGGATGAAGGTGACCTGATGTATATGCCGACTACCTTCCCAGGAGTTTCGGTTGGTAAGGAACAGGAATTATTACAACAAACAGATAAGCTGATTAAAACCATACCTGAAGTAACTCGTGTATTTGGTAAAGTAGGACGTGCTGAAACAGCAACTGATCCTGCGCCTCTCACAATGATAGAAACAACAATTTTATTAAAGCCCAGAAGTGAGTGGCGTGAAGGGATGACACTTAAAAAACTTAAACAGGAATTAAATGATTTAATTAAGTTTCCTGGTTTAACAAACGCATGGGTTATGCCAATTAAAACACGTATTGATATGTTGGCAACCGGCATAAAAACACCTGTTGGAATTAAGGTTGCCGGCCCTGATTTATCCGTAATCCAGAATATTGGTAAAAGAATCGAAGAAGTTGTTATAAAAGTTCCGGGAACACTATCGGCTTTCTCTGAGCGCGTGGCTGGTGGTCGCTATGTTACGGTTGATATTGATCGAATCGCAGCTTCACGTTTTGGTTTAAATATTGCGGATATTCATGATGTTGTACGAACTGCAGTTGGTGGTATGAATGTTGCGCAGAGTGTCGAAGGTCTGGAACGTTACCCTATTAATATACGATATCCACGTGATTTACGTGACTCGGTAGAAGATTTACGTAATTTACCTATTGTTACAAATACTGGTGCACGAATACCTTTGAGTGAAGTTGCTGATGTCAGGACAGAAATGGGTCCAGCCATGATAAAAAGTGAGAATGCACGGCCGAATGGCTGGACATTTGTTGATATCGATGGACGTGACCTTGGTTCGTATGTTGAAGAAGCACAACGTGTTGTTAGCCAGGAAGTAGAGCTTCCTCCAGGTTATTCAATCACCTGGTCAGGACAATACGAGTATATGGTCAGGGCAAAAGAGCGATTAACTATTGTTGTACCGTTTACCTTGCTCATTATTGTATTGCTTTTATATCTTAATTTTAGAAATCTGATCGAAGTACTGATCATACTGGGGACTTTGCCATTGGCATTAGTGGGTGGTTTCTGGTTATTGTATCTATTAGGTTACAACATGTCAGTTGCTGTGGGAGTTGGGTTTATTGCCTTAGCGGGTGTGGCAGTAGAGATTGGTGTGATTATGCTGGTATACCTGAATGATGCATACGGAAAAGCACACAACAAGGCTTTAAAAGAATCACGCACGTTTAATTTACAGGATTTACAACAAGCTGTAATAAGCGGAGCCTTGCTTCGGGTGCGCCCGATTATGATGACAGTCACAGCGACTATTGTAGGTCTGTTACCAATCATGTTTGGTAGCGGTACCGGGACAGAGGTAATGCGACGTATTGCTGCGCCAATGGTTGGCGGCATGGTGAGTGCAACATTACTGACGTTGGTGGTTATACCCGCGGTTTTCCTGCTTTGGAAGAAAAGAAAAATTTAATGCGTTTTATAAAGTAGCAAAAATACTATTACAGGAGGTTGAAGATGAGCTTTGTAAAAGTAATATCGATTATCAGGCCGGAGAAACTTGAAAATGTTGAGTCAATACTTAAAAAACTCAATGTGCCGGGCATCAGTGTTTTTCATATTAAAGGCTACGGTGAATATGAAAATTTTTTTCGCCATGATCATAAAGTAGAACATCTTCAGCTTGAGGTCTATATAGGAAAAAATCGTGGTACTGAAATTGCGGAAAGTATCATGGAAGCGGCGTATACTGGATGTGAGGGCGATGGTATTGTGACGATAATGCCCGTAGACAGTGTATATCATATTCGCAGCAGGAAAAAATGTAGTGATGATGTATGTTAGTTTTATGAGAATTAAATTATAATTTTTTTAAAACTAAGTGAACTAAGTTTAATAATTTTAGTCGTAAGTTAAATATCAGGAATTAAACAGTTTTTTTATCAAAGCTATATTATGAAATCTATATCTGACAATTTATTGATACTTGCCCTGGCATTAGTTTTAGGCATTAGTCCATTCCAGACTATTTCCGCCTCTATATCTGGCTGCTTGGATATGGAACAAAATATGAGTACGCATCACCAGGAAGCTTCAGTAAATATGTCACATGGCGGTATGTCACATCAAGGTAACCAGCACGATTGTTGTGAACAAAATACCTGTGATATGTCAGGATGCGCAGCTTCAGTCGCGGTAATGGTTGAAGCTGTTTCACAAAATGATATGACCTGTATCGTGAGCAATATTTATCTTCAACCTAATACGACATTATTGCAGTACTATCCTTCATCATTGTATCGCCCTCCAAGGGTTTAATTTCTCTTTGTCGCTGGTTTCTCTGCCAGCAAAATCTAAATAACGTTAATAATAATGTATAGCAGGGTGCTGCTTTTAACTGCATAGCTTGCAGGACTGCACCTTGTGGAAGAGGAATAAAAATTATGTCGAAAATAATTCTACCGGGAGCTGAGTATGCAGCTGAACCGGAATCACTGTCACGTCGGCGTTTTGTTACCGGGCTGGCCGCGGGTACAGCCCTGATGGGACTGGGTTTTGGTGTAAATGCCAAACCTTCTAAAGAAGCAATGAAAAGAATTGTTGCAGGGCAAACTATCCTGCGCGGTTCAAAGTTTGATCTTACCTATTCACCATTAAAAGTGAATTTAACCGGTAATGAACGTATCGCCACGGCGATTAACGGATCGGTGCCGGCACCGGTGTTGCGCTGGAAAGAAGGCGATACCGTGACACTCAATGTCACTAATAACATGGCAGAAGATACTTCGATTCACTGGCATGGCATTATTTTGCCTGAAGACCAGGACGGGGTGCCGGGGATCAGTTTTGCCGGGATCAAACCGGGAACAACTTTTCAGTATCAATTCAAAGTGAATCAAAGCGGTACTTACTGGTATCACTCTCACTCGGGTTTCCAGGAACAAACCGGTGCCTATGGTGCGATTGTAATTGATCCGAAAGAACCACCTCCCTATACCTATGACCGGGATTACGTGGTGATGTTATCGGACTGGACCGATGAAGATCCGAACGATGTTTATCACAAGCTAAAAAAACTCAGTCACTATTATAACTTCCGTGAACGCACCATCAGTGATGCCATGAAAGAAGTCAGTGAAGGTGGCTGGAAAAAATTCTGGCAAAACCGTGGCATGTGGAATGATATGCGTATGTCTGACCGGGACATCTCTGATGTGACCGGTTATACCTATACCTTCTTAACTAATGGTCATGCACCTGCTGATGGCTGGACCGGGTTATTTAAAAAAGGCGAGAAAGTGTTGTTGCGCTTTATTAATGCTGCGGCCATGACCTTTTTTGATGTGCGTATCCCGGGTTTAAAAATGACCGTGGTCGCAGCCGATGGCCAGTATATCCAACCCGTGAGTGTGGATGAGTTTCGTATCGGTGTGGCTGAAACTTACGATGTTATTGTTGAGCCCAGTTCAGAACAGGCTTATACCATTTTCTCACAGGCAATAGATCGTTCCGGTTATGCACGCGGTACCTTGACCCCAGATCCTGCAATGACAGCTGAAATTCCAGAAATGGATGCTGCGCCACTACTAACCCATGGTGATATGGGCATGGACATGAGCAGTATGGATCATTCTGGCCATGATATGAGTGGTTCAAGTATGGCAGGAATGGATCATTCTAAAATGGATATGAGTAGCTCCAGCTCTGGTGGTATGAAATGCGGCGGTGGTATGAAAATGGATCATGCCAGTATGAACAAACCTGAAATGGGTTCAGGCAGGGCAGGCTATGGAAGTAAGCGTAAAATTACCCATGCTGAAACCGAGTATGGCCCGCATGTCGACATGCGATCCGAAGCACCACAATACCGACTAGATGATCCCGGGGTTGGTCTGCGTAATAACGGGCGTAAAGTCTTAACTTATGCAGATTTACGAAACCTTTATAGAACGCCAGACCCAAGAGAACCGGGTCGTGAAATTGATTTGCATTTAACCGGCAATATGAGTCGTTACATGTGGTCGATTAACGGTATTAAGTTTGCGGATGCTGAACCACTACGATTGAAGTATGGTGAACGAGTCAGGATTAACTTAATCAACGACACCATGATGAATCATCCCATGCACTTACATGGCATGTGGAGCGATTTAGAAACCGGTGATCCAAAATACATCCCACGTAAACACACTGCCATCGTTCAGCCAGGTTCAAAAATAAGTTACCTGGTCACTGCGGATGCTAAAGGCAGCTGGGCGTATCACTGTCATCTTGTATATCACATGCTGGGCATGTTCAGAAAAGTTGTTGTCAGCTAAGGAGACATAAAAATGAAAATTAAAATAATTTATGCCTTTATTGGCTGTTTACTCTCTGCATCAGCATTTGCAATGGGTGAAGATGATCCGCTTGTAACTAAAGTCATGATCGATCAACTTGAGACGCGTTTTGTTGATGGTGATGATCCCCTGGTGCTGGAAGGCAAGCTCACGATTGGTAAAGACTTAAATAAGTTTGTCATTAAAGCAGACGTAGAACAGGTAAAAAGTGAAATACATGAACTTGAACTGCAAGCTTTATATAGCCGGGCTATTGATCCTTACTGGGATTTTCAAATCGGTATCCGCCAGGATCAAAAACCTGCACCAAGTAAAAACTGGCTGGCAATTGGGTTTGAAGGTGTTGCTCCTTACTGGTTTGAAGTGGACACCGCGCTGTTTATTGGTGAGGAGGACCAGGTTGGGCTACGTTTTGCTGCCGAGTATGAATGGATGATTACACAACGCTGGGTGTTGTCCCCTGAGTTTTCATTAAATATTCACAGTAAGGATGATGAAGCCAGGGGTGTCGGTTCAGGTTTAAGTGATACCCAGTTAGGGTTAAGACTACGTTATGAAATAAAACGTGAGTTTGCACCTTATATCGGGGTTAACTGGAACAAAAAATATGGAAACACGGCCACCTTTGCCAAAAATGATGGTGAAGAAGTCAGCAGTACCCAGTTTGTAGCCGGTATTCGTGCCTGGTTTTAGCCTGTTAAAGGCGGCGTTATATCGCCGCCTTTATTTATATTAAGAAAAGAATTTATTCGGGAGATTGAAATGAAAAATAAACAAAAATTAAAAATGGCGTCATTGTTCACGGCTGTTTTTGCAATAAGTCTTTACCTTGGTTTTACTGTAACTAACCAGGAGGCTGTTGCTGATACTGAGATTAAAGAAATTATGGTCTATAAAAGTCCAACATGCGGTTGCTGTAATAAGTGGGTTAAGCATTTAGAAAAAGAAGGCTTTAATGTTAAAACAAAAAATATACGTGATATGAACCCGGTTAAAAATAAAATGGGTGTGCAACGACAATTCCAGTCATGTCATACAGCGAAAATTGGAAAATATTTTGTGGAAGGACACGTTCCGGCTAAAGATATAAAAAAATTACTCAAAGAAAAACCCGATATTAAAGGTTTATCTGCACCGGGTATGCCTATGGGATCACCAGGCATGGAAGGTCCACGTAAAGACCGTTATGACGTTGTTGCCATCGATAAAAATAATCGTGCAACCGTTTATTCAAGTTATTAATCGAAATGACATTTAAGAAATGAAACGAGCAAGGAGGAAGTCATGATGTGGGATGATGGTTATTTTTTTCATGGAGGTGGTTTTATGTGGGTTTTCTGGGTTTTACTTATAATCGCCATCGTTTTTATTTTTCAGAATATGGCAAAGGGAAATTCATCCTCCACTAATGAAAGTCCACTTGAAATACTTAAGAAACGCTATGCCAGGGGTGAGATAGATGAAGAAGAATATGAGAAGCGTCGTAATAAATTAGAGAGTTAATGATAAATATGAAATTATCTTTTGTTAATGCTCTTTTTATTAATCTGGTTTTTTTAACCTCTTATGTTGCTTATGCAGATGAAAAAGGCAAAGAGTTATACATGAAGAACTGTGTGGTTTGTCATGCTGATGATGGTAGTGGCTTGATGCCAGGTGTTGCAGATTTAACTGGAAAAAAAGCATGGTTAGCGTTGGATAAAAATGTTCTATCATTGCAAATAAAAAAAGGTATACAAAATGAAAGTGGAATAAGTATGCCTGCAAAAGGAGGAAACCCGAATTTATCGGATGATGAAATCGATAAAATCATTGAGTTCATGCGGCATGAATTTGCTAAATAGAATAATGTTTTGATTTGCGTTAACAAATTTACTTTACAAGGAGATGAATAATGAATGCTAACAAGTTTTATATTGCAATATTTTCATGCGGCATAATTTTTTCAGGTGGTTTATATGCAAATCCAATGGTTTATATACCATTGGGTTCGGGAAACCAGGTAATAAAAGTTGATGCGGCAACGGATGAAATTACTGCCTCGTATTCTGGTGTTGAAAATCCACATGGATTAGTTGCGACTCCAGATGGCGAGTATCTCATTGCCGGAAGCTTAAAAGAGACGCCATTAAAAAAAGGGCAGGAAAAAAACACCCCAAACAGTAAGTTATTTTTTATTCATCCAGCTCACGGACATGTTATGTCTACAATTCCTGTAGCAGGTTGGACGCACCATCAAGCAATTACTTCTGATGGTAAGTATGTTTTATCAACTCATGCTATGAGAGGAAATATCAGCGTTGTTGATCTTGAAGAAAATAAAGTTGTTAAAACAGTAAAAACGGGAGCAGTTCCGAATTACATCTTAATTACTAAAGATAATAAACATGCTTTTGTCAGTAATACGGGAAACAATTCGATAAGTGAAATCGATTTAAAAACCTGGAAAGTAAAACGAAAAATGGAATCAGGTGCTGCACCTGAGCATATGGCATTTTCTGAAGATGAAAAAACGATCTTCGTCAGTAATCCAAGAGCGGGAAAAGTATCTGCAGTTTCTGTTACAACGGGTAAAGTCATAAAATCTTACAAGATAGGCAAAGCCGTTCATGGTCTTGATATAGGCGATGATGGTAAAACTTTATATGTCAGCAGCAAGGAAGAAAACAAACTGGTTGCTATCAATACAGTTTCTGGAACGAAAAAAGAACTTAACCTGTCACCGGCGCCATATCACCTTAATACTATCACCGGGACTGGAAAAGTGTATGTTTCAAGTCGTAAGAAACCAATTATCTGGGTTGTTGATCAAAATACATTAAAAGTAACGAATACAATTGTGTTGCCAGCAGGCGAAGGACATCAGATGGCAATTGTGAATGAGTAATATATTTTAATTTCAGGAGTAAGAAAGAATGTTTGAAATAATACCTAACTGGCACCCGATTTTAGTTCATTTTGCCATTGCATTATTAACTATATCAGTCATTTTTTTTGTTTTATTAAAAGTGATGAGTAATCATTCTTTAAAAGAACAAATTCGAACAATGGCATACTGGAATCTATGGCTGGGCACAGGATTTGCGGTTGTTACAGCAATAGCGGGCTGGTTTGCCTATAATAGTGTGGCGCATGACACGCCTTCACATATTGCCATGACAGAACATAAAAATTGGGCATTAATTACGCTTTCTGTATTTATTATACTTTCAATCTGGTCTGTTAAATTATATAAAAGTATTAGCAACGAAAGCAGCATTTTTACGCTTACCATGGTATTGGCATTCGTTCTTTTAGCTTCAACAGGATGGCGTGGAAGTGAATTAGTATATCGTTATGGACTAGGTGTCATCTCAATACCGCAAGCGGAAGGTGATGGGCATGGTCATGATCATGAGCATTCAAATACAATACAACCGGGTTCAACTCAAGATCATCATGATACGATTGTTGTTCCGGAAAATAAGGTGAAAGCCCCTGCTAAGAAAGCAGAAGATGATCATAGTGATCATGATCATAAACATTAAGTTAAGGTTAGTAATAGCATGAGACTAAAAAAGATTATTATCCTTGGGGCAAGCCTGCTGCCCCTGCTAAGCCTGGTTGCGTGTTCTGAAGAAAAAAATGCAGCTTTTTCAGATAACCAGCAAACTGAATATGTTGAGCGAAAAGTGAATCCCAGGGAATACTCGCAGGGACAACGCTTATACCAGTTAAACTGTTCAAGTTGTCATGGCAAGCAGGGAGAGGGAGCTAAAAACTGGCAAAAAAGGGATAAAGACGGGAAAAATCAACCACCACCTTTAAATGGAACCGGCCATACCTGGCATCATTCACCAAAGGCACTGGCTTTAGTCATCCGTAATGGTACCGGGAAAATAGGCGGTAATATGCCCGCCTGGAAAGATAAGTTATCTAACCGTGAAATAGAGTTAATTTTAGGCTGGATTACCGCGCAGTGGCCGGATGAGATTTATACAATATGGTATAATCAGCACCATCAACAGAATTAGTATTACCTCATATTTATACAGAGAATTTTAGGAGTGATTATGTACGGATTTAGCACAACATTTTCAGGCAGCTTTGATGATGCTATCGCAAAGGTTACTGAAGAATTAGGCAAAGAAGGTTTTGGTGTTTTAA
>JAOUOK010000363.1 GCA_029880425.1 Gammaproteobacteria bacterium | reverse complement strand
AATCACAGCCAGTCGTCGCATTTTTGAAATTCGTACTGAAGATAATGAAAAATGTGTCTTAGCTGATGCTTTTTTCCCACCGGGTAATACTAGTCGATAGCCTGGTGGCCGGGTCGGGTCATCAAGTTGTGCCAGCACATTATTCGACGACAGTAAAATAGCCATCATCATAAAAGCGATTATGTTTATTTGTTTAAACACCAATCCACCCCTCATGAAAGCTTAAGGTATGCACCGTAATCACAATTGTTGCGACCGGGTATTTATCAACATTTAACTCCAGTACATCCCAGTAAAAACTCCATGGTAAGTCATCGAGCGCCTTAAGATATTCCAGCGTACTTAAATAAGTACCTTTAAATTCTATTTGCATACCATGACGAAAAATTCCCAGCTCTTCAGCTTGCTCGCCTTGTTTTGCTTTGAGTGGTGAGAGTGGTACCGCGCCTAAACTTTGAACCCTTTGTAATTGTAAATCAGTATTTTGAGCCAGCACCACTTCCAGTACTTTTGCCATTTGCTTAGGCTCAATCAACCCATGCATTCTTTGTTTTAAGCTGACATTCAGGATCTCAATTTGCTCGTTCAACAAACGAAGTTTTTGTTTTTCCTGGAAGTCAGGATCACGTGTTTGTTTCGTTTTTAATAGTTTTAACTGGCTCTCCAGCTTGGTCGTTTGTGTTTGCAAACTCCTGAGCTGCTTATCAATAACATCATATTGTTTATTAACAGGTGATAGAACCAACTCAAGAAAAAGAATAACTATCGCCACCATAGATAACATCAGGATCATGATTCTTTCACGTTCATTTAACGCGTTATATTTTTCAACCAGGGACTGCTGTTGTGATGTCATTATTGAACCACCTCACCAGTTTTCCTGTTATGTAAACTGAAATTCAGCCATTGCTTTTTCTTTTCCTGCCTGGCCATGACCAGGCTTTCAAATTCTGTTCCACTAAACGCTTTTTCAGCTGACAGGCGTTGTAAATACCTGGGTAATAATGAGGATTTAAATGTTAATCCCTGTAAGCTGACATCCGTTCCACCTTCCGCAATACGTATTTGAGTCAGCCACAATCCGTCAATACGTTGACGCGCAAGACCACTAATGTGCTCAATAAAACCCCCAGTATTTCCAAACTCATCCCTGTTTAAAATACCCAGTACTTTCTGCTTATTAGTTAACTCTTTGGTTCTGTTGCTGATTCTTTGTACTAAAGCCACATCTTTTTTTCGTAAAGAAAGTTCATTCTGAATTTTCTGTAACTCGGTCATAACAATTTTTTGTCTTTGCTGTTGCTCAGCCAGGTCTAGCTGGTGTTGCTGCAACTGGAAATACCTGAATCCTGCCAGTGCTGAAAAGACAACAACCAGGATAAGACTCAGCTGAATGAGCACCCTGGCAGAATAATTTAACTTCGGTGTCTTCAGTTCATCCTGGTATAAATTAACCTGTTGCACACTCATGCCGCTTTACCTTTTTTCGATTCCTGTAATTGAGCATGTAATGCAGGTTCTCGTAATGCTGCTGCAATCGCAAAAAATCCGTTTGCTTGCTGTTCCTCACTTACAGGCTGCGGCATATCCAGCACTGCATTTAAATCAAGCATGCGCACCTGTAAACCAAGCGCCCCTGCGAGGTATTTTATTAAACCAGGTATCTCAAACGGTAATGGAGCAATCACCAGGCTGTTAATGGCTGGTTTTGCAAAATGACTTTCATAGTAATCAAGTGAGCGCTGTACTTCTAAAACAATCGCATCGAGTGAGCGTTGCTGTTCGGGAGGCATTTCTTGCTCAAGCGCCAGACCATCACCTTCAGCAGGTATTTCACCGAGAATAGACACTGTGGTATTAGTTACCAGCGATGAATAACCTACATCGAAATTTCGCGCCAGGTAAAGTGATGAATCCTGTGTCAGTGTAATTAAACCCTGCTTTGGTTCAAGTTTTAATAACGCTACACCTTGCTGATCTTCAGGTAACAGTGAAGCAATATTACGCATTACCAACTCAGCAATATCAATACTGCTAATTTTAAGCCCCTGTTCTTCAAATATTTTTATTTGCTGTTTTAAAAATTCCTTTTCTGCCGCGGTAACATAAACAAGCGGGGTACGTCCGCGCTCTCTCTGGCCAGGAATTTCAAACACATCGATAATTGCGTCATTAATATCAAACGGAAGACTATCTTTAATTTTCCAGCGTACCGCCTGGCGCAGTTCATCATCCGCCACTTCTGGTTTCTCCAGCATGACCAGGTTTGATGCTGCAATAAGTAAGCTGGTGGTAATGTCTTTATCTTCGAGCTGAAAAGCTTTCACCAGTTGTTTTAAGGCCGAACTGGTTTCCGTTTTATTTTCCAGGACGCTAAAGTGAAATGCATTAAGGGTAGAAGGTTGGCCCGCATTTTTTTGAATGCACGCGTAGGCAATGCCTTTGTCACAAAGCACTATTGCATACATACACTGACCGCGTTTTTCCTTTTTAAAGAAATTGAACACTCAGCCTCCTATTCCTAACAGTCTATTAAAGAATATTGATGCTTAAGTTTTATGTAACAATTGTTAACATATAACTGATGCATCCATGTCTTTGTATGTATGCATATACAATGCCATTTTTACAAAGCACTACTGCATGCATAACCAGGCTGTTTTTTACTTAACATTAAAGAAATATAACGCTCAGCCTCTGACTTCAAACAGTTTATCAAAGAATATTGACACTTAATTTTATGTAACAATTATTAACATTTGACTGTAGATTCCATGCCTAAGTGCATGTTTTTAGGGGATTATAGAGCAGGTATAGTTATATACAGGACAACAGGTAGTCTGAACTTAAGAGTT
>JAOUOK010000362.1 GCA_029880425.1 Gammaproteobacteria bacterium | reverse complement strand
ATTTAATGAAGCCAGTTATTTAGAGCAGGTAAAACTGAGTAACGAAAGAAATACACCTCTATCATTATATTTCCATATTCCTTTTTGCGACACGATTTGTTTCTATTGCGGTTGTAATAAAATAGTCACGAAGAATCGCAACCATGCACAACCTTACCTTGATGCGGTTTTTAAAGAACTCGCATTGCAAAGCCCGCTTTTTAAACCTACCCGGATTGTGAAGCAGTTACACTGGGGTGGCGGTACACCAACATTTATTAGTCATGAGCAAATGACTGAGCTTATGCAGCAAACACGAAAACATTTTACCTTGCTGGATGATGATAGTGGAGAATACTCGATTGAACTTGATCCACGTGAAGTGAATGCTGCATCAATTGATTTATTAAGAAAGCTGGGTTTTAACCGTATTAGCCTGGGTGTACAGGATTTTAATCCCGAGGTTCAGCAAGCGGTAAACCGTATTCAAAGTTACAAAGAAACACGTGATGTGATTCTTGCAGCAAGGAAAAATAATTTTCATTCGATCAGTCTTGATCTTATTTATGGATTACCGCTGCAAACAGTAGAGAGCTTTAATGAAACCGTTGACCGGGTATTGGAATTAGAACCGGATCGCTTATCGGTATTTAATTATGCACACTTACCAGAGATGTTTAAAACACAACGCCAGATTAACAGTGAAGACCTGCCTTCTGCAGAAGAAAAACTCACGATATTACAAAGTGTTACTGACAAACTAATCGATGCCGGTTATGAGTTTATAGGCATGGATCATTTTGCCAAGCCAACGGATGAGTTAGCTATTGCACAAAGAGAAAGGAAGCTCTATCGAAATTTTCAGGGGTATTCAACACATTCAGACTGTGATCTTGTTGCGCTTGGTATTACCTCTATTGGTAAAGTGGCAGACAGTTATAGCCAGAATATAAAAACAATTAAGGAATATACCGACGTGATTGATGGCGGGCATTTACCTGTATTCAGAGGTATCGCGTTAACCGATGATGATATATTAAGACGTGAAGTCATTACCCAGTTGATTTGTCATTTTGAATTAAAATTTAAAGATATTGAAAAAGAATTTTCAATTAATTTTTCTGATTACTTTGCGGATGAATTAAAACAAATAAAAGAAATGGAAGCTGATTCATTACTGGTATTAGCTAATGATGAAATTCGTGTTTTACCGGAAGGTAAATTGTTGATTCGCAATATCTGTATGGTATTTGATATTTACCTGAAAAAAAGTAAAGAACAACGATTCTCTAAAGTGATATAAAAGCCTTAGCGCTTATATCATACCGGATAAAGAGGGCTTAAACCTGGCATTCATAGTAAGAGATATTTAAAGCAGGGTTTTTACCGGGGCAGGCTTAGAAATGTGATAGCCCTGTGCGTAATCAATACCTATTGATTTAATACATTGTAATACTTCTTCGTTTTCAACATACTCTGCCGTAGTTTTTATTCCCATTATTTTACTTATATTATGAATCGACTCGACAAAAATCCTGTTTGTCTGATCAATATTAATTTCACGAATAAAAATACCATCAATCTTTATGTTATCAACCGGCATATTTTTTAAATAAGAAAAAGAACTCAGTCCGCTGCCAAAGTCATCAAGCGAAAACTTGCAGCCCATTTGTTTTATATTGGCAATAAACTCGATTGCCTTGCTCATATTAGCTATAGCTGCTGTTTCAGTTATTTCAAAACAAATTAGTTCTTTTTTTAGTTTTTTATTTTCCCTTAACTTTGTTGTTATTAAATTTAAAACTGAATCATCAGAGAGTGACTGGCCTGAGAGGTTGATTGCAACTCGGATATCTTCTTTATTTTTTACGTTATATTGGCTGATAAAATCAAAGGTGTTACTGATTACCCATTCATCAATGACGGGCATTAAGTTATAGCGCTCTGCAGTAGGAATAAATGAATCAGGATAAATAACTTGTCCATTGTCATTTAGACGGATAAGTAATTCAACAGTTTTAGGTGTTGGGTAAGATGAACTGATGTTTTGTATTTCCTGAAAATAGAGTTCAAAGTTACTTTCAGCGATGGCCGTTTTTATTTTTTGAATCCAGGATGTTTCTGCCCGGTGCTTAATATATTCAGCATTATCTGGTTCAAATACCTGGATACGGTTACGGCCCTTGTCTTTTGCTTCGTAACAGGCGGCATCAACAGAGCTCATGACCTCGGAAACAGAAGCAGTCAAATGGGTTATTGGAACAATACCAATACTGGCACCGGATTCAAATGAGTTCTTACCCCAGTTAAAGCGGGTTTCTTTTATTGTTTTAATAATTTGGTTGCATATCTTTGTTGCCTGGGAGATAGAGCAGCAGTCAAGAATAATGGCAAATTCATCACCACCCAGGCGCGCTAATACATCGGTTTTGCGTAGTTGTGACTGGATAGTTTTTGATATCTGTTTCAGGAACTCATCACCTGCAGCATGTCCCGATGTGTCATTAATAATTTTGAATTTATCAAGATCGAGGAAACAAATTGAATGACGGATTTGTTCTGTTTGTGAATTGCGGATAGTTTGCTTAAGCCTTACTTCAAATTCTCTTCGGTTAATTAACCCTGTAAGTGCATCATGTGACGCCTGGTAACTGAGCCGCTTTTCCATTGTGCGGACTTCGGTAACATCACGTAAAATGATGACCGCACCAATAATAGTATTATCATTATCGATAATGGGAGTAATGGTGTGTTCAACTTCAAACGTTGTTCCGTCTTGTTTGGTTAAGGTGAAATCAAACAGGGAACGTTGGATGCCACTGTTTCCCAGGTTTTTATTTATTTCAGTTCGTTGCCTGGCACTTTCGCCTTCGTAAA
>JAOUOK010000360.1 GCA_029880425.1 Gammaproteobacteria bacterium | reverse complement strand
AATTAACTCAACCCGTGCCAGGCTATCCAAACCTAAGTCTTTGTCAAGAGAGCTATCCAGGGTAAGCACAAAAGTGCGGGGCTTATTGGTATAGAGTTCATTAACCAATTTCTCAATAAGTTTAAGCAAGGAATAAGCCGTATTATCCTGGTTCTGTAAGGTGAAATCAGGATCCATATCATTTTCCCGGTAAGATCTATTTTGTTTTCTTAATAGAGTATATAGTATCTTTATCGTAAAAAAGCATTCCAGCTACTATAAAAGTATTGTTTAGCGATGTTACAGGTTATTGCTATAACCAAAATAATGATTAACTAAATAATAATAGTTCCTTTCTGAAAAAATAAATTTATACCGAGTTTACAATAACTTTACATAAAAAATTATTTACATGAAATAAGATTGATGAATGAAAGCCGTGATACTTATTCCCGTTGCGCTATTACTTTTTAGCACTTCTTTGCTGGCCGTGAACAGTACACCTGTCAATTATTCGTGGTCTGATTATGATGACTGGTATTATAAAAAATCAGCATCTTACAAGGGATGGAAATATATTATTATTCATCATTCCGCGACGAAGGCAGGATCAGTTAAAGCTTTTCACAAGTTTCACACCCGGCAGGGCTATGGTGGTATTGCCTACCACTTTGTTATTGGTAACGGTAACGGCATGGATGATGGGGAAGTCAAAGAAACCTTTCGCTGGAAAGAAAAAATTTCGGGTACGCATGTCTCGGTTAATTCGTGGGAACATAATATTTTTGGGATAGGTATATGTTTAGTAGGTAACCTTGAAAATAATCCCCCGACCAGGGCGCAACTTGCAGCTTTAAAAAAACTGATCGTTAAACTTAAAAAGAATCATAAAATTGCAGATAAAAATATCATAGGGCATAAACATGTTAAGTATGATGATGCTTCAAATAAAAAAGAACAAACAGTATGCCCAGGTAAGAAGCTTGAACTGAATAAATTAAAACACCTTCATTGAACAGAGTTGCGGGATTAAATTAGTACGATTATTAAAAGATTTTTTATTGCAGGTAATGACCCGTGAGTTTCTATAGTGTTGAGCTTTGATGCATGATTTATTCTTAAGGTGCTAGCACTTAACTATATAGTAATAAACTTATGTTTTATGCTTGTCTGTAGTTTGTATTAGTTTTGTGTATAATCAATTAAAAGAGACTGATACTGGCAGTATTCAAAGCAAGGGGGATGAGCGCTTAATTTTATTAACCAGTATTGGTGTTTTTTATCAATGAGCTGTTATAAGGGAAGAGGCGATTCATAGTCGCTCCAAAGTATTCATTAACATATTGTTGATTGCGTGATTGTAAAACACGATAAGAAAACAGGAGTTTATGATGAGTGATACAAAAAATATTCTTAGTGAAATATGTGTGTCCTGTATATTAATCGGTATTGGGATTGTTTCAGTCATTTCTTTGGCAATTCTAATTTGGACTCATGTTCTTTAAATTAGATAATAATAATTATAATTAAAAAGTATTTATTCATAGCCACCCTTTTCAGGGTGGTTTTTTTATTATGACTCGTTAATTTAAATAATCACACTTTATCAATCCCTCAAAGCGTAGGCGCTAAGGCATAAACGCTGAGAAAGTCGCATACGATGCAATATCTGCTCGAAAACTGTAGCAGGTACCATTTCAGCAAGTACAGCAGCAAAAAATGGAAAATTGATCCAGTTTTACCTGCCCAAAAGTAATAAGGCTATCATCCGATCTACCCCTAAAAAAACCGGGAATATTTCGCCCTGGAAAGTGAATTTTATTATAATTCACGGCCATTTTGACGAGTCAAATTTGCAATGTCTTACCGGAGAAAGCACAAACAGGCGTATTTTTTAGGCGGTATAGTCAGCCTGGTTATCGTGCTGGTTTTATTACTTCCGTCATCGCGGGGCTTCCTCAAAAATGGCCCCATGTTACCCGGGCATGAAGAGCTGGAGTGTTCTTCTTGCCATAAAGAAGAGCAGGGTTCTTTTCGCCAGCAAATCCAGGCGAACATTCAATACTTGCTGAATAACCGGAAAAATGCAGTCTCGGTGGGATTACGTGCTGTTGCAAACAGTGAATGCATTGAGTGTCATGAACGGCCAAATGACCGTCATCCTGTTTACCGCTTTCGTGAACCCAAATATCTCGAGGCGAGGAAAAACATTAAGGCTGACAAGTGTAGTGCCTGCCATTCAGAGCATAAACGTAAACGCATGTCAGTGGCGATCAATTACTGTATGCATTGTCATGATGATCTTATTTTAAAGGAAGATCCTGTTGATGTTTCACATCAACAGCTCATCAAGGATAAAAACTGGAGCAGTTGCCTCGGTTGTCATGATTACCATGGTAATCATGATATGAAAACGGAAGTTAAACTGAAAAATGCGATTCCGCTGCCTGATTTGAAAAATTATTTTGAACGTGGTTCTCATCCGTACCCGGGCAAGATTATTACTAAAGCTAAAAAATATGAAAAAAAGTAAGCAACAATTTGCCATAGCTGTGCTCATCTTAATGATGCTGATTGTCTATTTATTCGTAACGGCTCCCCCGCCGTTGCAAGATGAGAAAAAATCCGGGACTCAACTACCGATTGAATTTGTGTTACGCCTGGCGAATGAAGAAAATAAGGTGGTCAGAAAGCTGTATACAAAAGAGATTGTGCAGGCAGGAAAAAAAATTGGCATAAAGTTTGATGAACAGTGGCAGGAAAAATCAGTGGTTGCAGGTATGTTGCCGGCACAGTTTTTACGGGAGACAGCGACATACCTTGAGAAGAGTCCGGTCAGGCTTGGCTTATACCTAGGATCAGATTACCCGATTAACCGCGCAAATCTACTCGAAGGTTTACAAGCTAAGAA
>JAOUOK010000358.1 GCA_029880425.1 Gammaproteobacteria bacterium | reverse complement strand
ACCTATGAATGCGATTTTAGGCTTTGCACAGATGTTAGATATTGATCATGTTAACCTTACAGAATTACAACATGATAATGTGACTGAAATTCTTTCAGCCGGAAAACATTTGATGGCGTTAATTAACGAGGTACTGGATCTGGCTAAGATTGAGTCAGGTAAAATAGATATTGATTTTGAGAGGGTTTACCTGGATAAAGTTATAACTGAAAGTATTTCATTGATTAAGCCCTATGCTGAATTAAAAAATATCAATATTGTAGAAACTATTTGTGGTAATGGATATTATGTAGCAGCCGATGCTAAACGACTGAAACAGGTTGTTGTCAACTTGCTTTCAAACGCAGAAAAATATAACCGTAAAGACGGGGATATTTTAATTGATTGTGAGAAAATTAATAGCATGTATCTTCGTATTAACATTAGTGATACTGGAGATGGTATTTCGAAAGATAATGTTGATAAATTATTTACTCCGTTTGAGAGACTGGATAAAAAAGATGATATTGAAGGAACTGGAATAGGGCTTGTAGTAACAAAAAACCTGGTTGAATTAATGCACGGTTCAATTGGAGTTGAAAGTATACCAGGCAAAGGAACAACCTTCTGGGTTCAGTTTGCGATGGATAAAAGGTTGGCTAAATGATTACAAAATTTCTAAAGTTAAACAAATTATCAAAATGCGAGGAAGTATCATGAGTGTAGAAACAAGAATGTCTGACGACAATGTTTTCACTATAGCAATTAAGGGTGACTTCAACTTCTTATTATTGAACCAGTTCAGGGATGCATATAGTTGTGAGGATGCTGTAAAGGCAAGAAAACACATTGTTGACCTTGAAAAAACAGACACAATAGATAGTTCTGCTTTGGGGATGTTGTTAAATATGCAGCGTCACCTGGATAAAGGTGATGGGGAAATTACTATTATTAACCCTAATGCAGTGGTGCAAAAAATATTTACTATCACGCATTTTGGAAAAAAATTTAATATTGAATAATCATGACAAAAATACTGGTAGTTGATGATGTAATTACAAACAGGACTTTACTCCGTCAGACCCTGGTAGCTTTGAATGGATACCATGTTGTAGAAGCTGCTAGTGGCATGGAGGCGATTTCACAATTTGAACAAGAAAAACCTGACCTTATTTTGATGGATATCATGATGCCAGGTACTGATGGCTGCCAGGCTACAACTATAATTAAAGATAAAATGGGTGATGATTATGTACCTATAATATTTGTTACCGCGTTAAGTTCTGAAGATTCACTAGCGACAGCATTAGCGTCAGGTGGTGATGATTTCATCAGTAAACCATTTAATGTTGAAGTTCTGGCATCAAAAATTACTGCACATCTTCGTATACGAGAGCTGAATCAACAACTCAATATCAATAATAGTTTGTTACTGCGTCTTAACCAGCGCTTAATGAACGAGCAGGAATTGATCGAACACTTTTTTGAAAGTGCCATCAAGCAAAGCTTCCTTGATGATGCATTTATTAAATACCATATGTCTTCTTTGTCTGCTTTTAATGGAGATTTATTATTAGCTCAAAGAGCTCCACAGGGCGGTATCTATCTGATTATAGGTGATTTTTCTGGTCATGGTTTAACTGCTGCCATGGGCACATTACCTGTTGCAATGATATTTTTTAAAATGGTTGAACAAAGTGCTTCAGTAGGTGATATCGCCAGGGAAATAAACCGGCAACTTTTTAAACTAATGCCTGTGAGTATGTTTTTTGTTGCCTCGATTCTTGAGCTTAATGCACGCGGCGATATTATGTCTGTCTGGATGGGAGGAAACCCTGAAACTTACTGGTTAAATAAGGATGGTGAGTTTAAAGGTGTGATTAATGCCAAACACATGCCGTTAGGTATTCTTCATGATAATGAATTTGATGATTCTTCACAGGTTTTAACCATAGAAAATGAAGATAAATTTTATCTATACAGTGATGGTATTATTGAAGCAAAAAATAAAGAGGGTGAACTTTTTGGCGAACAACGATTAAAAGAGATATTACTCAGTGGTAAAGATGATCGTTTTGATGAAGTTATTAGTCAGTTAAAGGATTTTGCCGGTGAAGATAATCAAAATGATGACATTACACTTGTCGAATTAACCTGCCAGTCTATTGCCGCGGCTAAACTCCCTGAAGACAAAGCTATTGATGCAAGTGCATTAAACTGGAACCTCGATACTTCATTAAATGTTGAGGATATGCGGACCCCAAACCCAGTTTCAAAAATATTAAAAATGTTGAACGCAATGCCTTACCTGTCAAGGCATAAAGGGGTATTGCAGATACTGTTAACGGAGATTTATACCAACTCACTTGAACATGGCATTTTAAACATTGAAAGTATCAATAAGTCTGATGAAGAAAATTTTGTTGAGTATTATAAAAAGAAAGACAGCGCATTGTCCGCGCTGGAATCAGGCTATATTAATTTTAACTTTAGTTTTTATGCCGATGATAACAAGTACTATTTAAAAATACGTGTTAGTGACAGTGGGCATGGCTATGAAAGTGGAAATTCAGCAACTACGGATGAAATGCTTCATGGTCGTGGTTTAAGTATTATTCAAAGTTTTTGTGAGAAAGTTTCTATATCGGATGATGGGAAAACATTAGAAGTTCTTTATCAGCTTTAAGCCTTATCTAATTATTTACCAATCTTTCGTCGCTACCTGGAAAGCTAATACCAGAGGTTGCTGATTAAAAACCTGGATTCAGACTAAGGCATTCTTAAATTAACTGGAAAATTATAAATTTGGTGCCGAGAAGAGGACTTGAACCTCCACGGGCCGAAGCCCACTAGCACCTGAAGCTAGCGCGTCTACCAATTCCGCCACCTCGGCAAAGGTGAGTCAGAGTTTTCTGAGGTCGCGACTTTACC
>JAOUOK010000359.1 GCA_029880425.1 Gammaproteobacteria bacterium | reverse complement strand
GCTGTTTGGTTTTAGTGACCGTGCCGAGGCAGTCAAATTTTCTTTTCTCACCGTTTCACTATGGTGGTTTGTTTTTTCACTGCCCTTATTTTTTAATGTTCAGGAAATACATTATAAATCAAGCTTAAAAGCACGTGCTGCAATTTTTTCCGGCTTTAGACAGTTGCGTAAAACATTTAGAAAAATATTAAAACTACCCATGGTGCTGTTATTTTTATTTGCATACTGGTTATATATTGATGGTGTCGATACGATTGTGAGGATGGCGGTTGATTACGGTATGTCACTGGGTTTTAACTCAACGGATTTAATTACCGCGTTATTAATTACCCAGTTTGTAGGCTTCCCGGCTGCCATCGGTTTTGGTTACCTGGCAAATATTATAGGAACTAAACGAGGTATCTTACTGGCGATTATTATTTATTTAATGACAACACTTTGGGCTTCACAAATCAGTGATGTATCAGAATTTTATATGCTGGCAATCATAATTGGCCTGGTACAGGGTGGGGTACAGGCATTAAGTCGTTCATTTTATGCAGGTATTATTCCTAAGAACCAGTCTGCTGAATTTTTTGGTTTTTATAATATGCTGGGTAAATTTGCCGCAGTCATTGGCCCGGTTATGGTGGGGGTGGTCAGTGTTATGACACAAAGTCCCCGTGTTTCAATTTTATCGATTAGTATTCTTTTTATTCTGGGTGGGATCCTGCTTTTTTATGTTGATGAAGTAAAAGCGAAGAAAATGTTAACGCAATATAACCAGTAAGGTCATTTAATACCTGGGCAAGAAAAAAGAAACTTCTTGCTTGTCGCTATTAACCGGTACATAAAAAAAGCACGTTATGATAATGACATAACGTGCTTTTTTTATTCGGATGTATAACTACATTAATGCAGTCACATACTTTCTTTTGTATATTAATCCGGTGTGTTGTTAGGAAACCAGAATGGTTTCGTCATTACACATGATACCCATACGGCTGCCATATAAATAATGCTTCCAATTATTAATATATTATATATTTGATCAGCTGACTGGCGCTCCTGCAAACTTGAATATTCCCCGGTAATTACCATGTAGGCTGAGGCTATCAGGACAACTAATGCAGCCAGAATATTCAGGCGTAGAAAGCGTCGGCGACGCAAGGCATTGTTTTTACTTAAAATTTTCATATTTTCTCCGGCATAACGTATAAGCGCCGGCTAATATACTTGGGCTGGGCTTAAAGGTATTTGATTCAGATCAAGACTGCACGGTTTTTTAACATATTTAGGTTATTTGTCTTTATTGATGACATGAAACAGCCGAGGATGGTGGGGAAGGTAGAAGAGCTGCAAGCCCGGCTTACTGATTTGAAAGTGGCACGAGCTAGAGCAGGATCATTAATGATGCAGGAGTGGAGTAAGCGCTTTTAAAATATCTCATTTACACTCAATGTAACGATGTTAAATTATTGAGTGTAAATGAGAACTTCCGTAAAAACTGGTAAGCGCTGTTTACAGCGTTTCAATTTTTGTTTTTTGTTGCTGTAAGTTATCAAGCGCAGTTTGTGACTCGGTTAACTTATCCCGTTCTTTTTGTACTACTGCTTCGGGTGCTTTATCAGTGAAGCCCGGGTTAGCCAGTTTTCCTTCCAGCTGTTTAATCATCTTGCCCAGTTTTTCAATTTCCTTATTAAGACGCTTTAACTCGGCATCTTTGTCGATTAATCCGGCCATCGGGATCAGGAGTTTCATATCACCGACTAACGCGGTCGCGGATTCAGGGGCTTCATCTGTATCCTTTAACCAGGTGATAGACTCTAACCTGGCGAGTTTTTTCAGGTAGCTTTCATGATTATTCAGTAGCGCCTGATCTGATGCAGAACCGTTTTGCAGTAATACGGGTAATAATTTACCTGGCTTGATATCCATACCACTGCGGATCTGACGAACCCCGATGATGAAGTTTTTTATCCATTCGACTTCATCCATGGCTGCCTGATCAAATTGTGTTTCATTATATTCAGGATAAGGTTGCAACATGATCGATGTGGTTTCTATCCCTGCTAAAGGTGCAATCCGTTGCCAGATTTCTTCTGTAATATACGGCATGGTTGGATGTGCCAGGCGTAGAATGGTTTCAAGGACATTGACTAATGTATGTCGGGTGCCACGTTTAACGGCTTCACTGGCATTGTCATCAAACAACACGGTCTTTGATAACTCAAGGTACCAGTCACAGTATTCATTCCAGCTGAATTCATAAATTGCGTGTGCCATATGATCAAGACGGTAGTTTTTAATCCCGTCTTCTACAGTTTGCGTGGTTTGCTGTAAACGACTTAAGATCCAGCGATCTGCTGCAGTCAGTTCAAGCTCGTCACCGTTTTGACCACAATCCTGCTCCTCGGTATTCATTAAGACATAACGTGCAGCGTTCCATAACTTGTTACAGAAGTTACGGTAACCTTCAATACGTCCCATATCAAAGTTAATATCACGGCCGGTAGAGGCGAGTGAGGCAAAGGTAAAGCGCAGGGCATCGGTACCAAAGGCAGGAATCCCTTCAGGAAAATCTTTACGAGTCTGCCTGGCAATTTTTTCAGCAAGGTGTGGTTGCATCATGCCAGACGTTCTTTTGTCTACTAGTGCTTCTAATTCAATACCATCAATTAAATCGATAGGATCAAGCACGTTACCTTTTGACTTAGACATTTTCTGGCCGTGAGAGTCACGGACTAAACCATGGATATAAATTTCCTTGAAGGGCACATCACCCATGAATTTGAGTCCCATCATAATCATGCGGGCTACCCAGAAGAAAATAATGTCAAAGCCGGTAACCAATACGCTGGTTGGATAAAAGGCTTTTAACATCTCGGCATCAATGTCATTTTTAGCTGGCCAGCCTAGTGTAGAGAAAGG
>JAOUOK010000357.1 GCA_029880425.1 Gammaproteobacteria bacterium | reverse complement strand
CCCAGCCAGCCTATTCCCCCCATCAGGATACCCGCCAGGGTATAACTTGTTATGCGTCCCGCGTTATAAGATAAAAGATAGGGTAACGCCACACGGGTACTTTGTGGCGATGATTTATCCGCTGCTGGTTGAAGTCCTAAACATAAGGCACCAACAATACCACCGCACATGCCAACACAATGCACACCACCTAAAAGGCCAACTAAAAATGCCGCGATAAAAGAAACATCAACATCCATTAGTTTTCAGTTTTTTCCTGTTGCTGCTTCATCAAATAAATGACCATCAGCTGATTTTAGTTTCATTTTTATGCTTCATTAAATAAATGACCATAAAAATAGCCGGAATACCCAGGGCCGCGGCATAAGCAAAGAAAAAGATATAGCCCTGTGCATCAATCACCATACCAGAGAAACCTGAAATAAATTTTGGCCCGAGTGTCATCAGTGAACTAAACAAGGCATATTGTGTTGCGGTATAGGCTTTATTCGTCAACGATGACAAGTAAGCAATGAAAGCCGTGCTGGCGAGACCACCTGAAAAATTATCGCTACTTAAAACAATCGTTAAACCAATAATGCTATGTCCATTATCTGCCAGTAAGGCAAACATCAGGTTAGTTAATGAAACAAGGATGGCGCCCAGTAATAAAATACGTAAGATGCCGTAACGCACTACCAGTACACCACCAACAAAAGCACCCAGTAATGTCATTATCACGCCAAATATTTTTGCGATATTGGCAATCTCAATCACGCTAAAACCCATATCAATATAAAAAGGATGGGTCATATTGGCCAGGACAATATCACTGATACGATAGATGCCAATAAACAAAAGAATAAAGAGTGCCTGTTTAGAATTGCGTTGAAAGAAATCAGTAAAAGGACATATTACCGCACCAATAAACCAGGCAACGGGTTCGCGTAATATGGTCGGCACATGGGCTGCCGATTCCAGGTAATCAATCACCCGTTGTTCTTGTAAATACGTTAATTGATTAACATTCCGTTCCGGTTCGCTAATGAGTAACACGGTGATAATACCCACTCCCATGAATGCAGCCATCACGGTATAAGCGACGGTCCAGGAAAAATATTCAGAGATATAAAGTGCCGCTGCACCGGCGACCAATGCGGCTGCAATCCGCCAACCCGCCTGGTAAGTTGCTGCCATCGCCCCCTGGAACTCATCCTTCACTGCTTCAATACGATACGCATCAATGACGATGTCCTGGGTTGCTGAAGAAAAAGCAACGAGTAATGAAAACAATGCCATCTGTGTTATATATTGAGAGGGATCCGTCCATGCCATGCCAATCAAGCCGATAATAATTCCTGCTTGTGCTAATAACATCCAGCCCCGTCGTTGCCCAAACATAGGCGTCAAAACAGGTAAACGAAGACGATCTACAACCGGTGCCCAGAAAATTTTGATGGAATAAGTTATCCCGATCCATGCAAAAAAACCGATCACGGTTTTTGATATTCCTATCTGGCGTAACCAGGTTGATAAGGTGGTAAAAACTAAAGGAAAAGGCAAGCCAGCAGCAAAACCCAGGAACAACATTGCAATAACCCGACGATTTAAATAAACATTAAAGGCATTAAGCCAGCTGGTTTTAGGTTTTAAATCTATATGTGATTGCATGTTGATCCAGGTCAAAAATTTTATATGACTTTACCACTTTAAGCTGCCAAAGTTATTCTAAAGTGCAAGAAAATTATCCCAAATATGTTATATATAGGATGAGTTATTTGCACGAATACTGAGAAAACAGAAAAATACAAACATAGTTATCTGCTTTCAATGCATATGTGAAACGGAGAATCATAATGCTAACGAAACACCGCGTGCTCCTTATTACTTCTGTTATTGTCATTTCTATCATTTTACTTTTTGGCTGGGCAAAACGCCCCACGCCTGTCACGGTTATAATTGCCGCAGCAGATCAGGGTGAAGTTCAACGCACCATAACGAATACCCGTGCCGGAACTTTAAAAGCGTGTCGTCGCGCCGGACTTTCTCCTGCCATTGGCGGACAAATCTCCTTGTTACCGGTTAAAGAAGGAGACAAAGTAAAAAAGGGCCAGATTTTACTGCAGATGTGGAATGACGATATCAGCGCACAGGTTTCACTCGCGAAAAGTGAAATCCTTGCCAGTGAATCAAGAATTAAAGAAGCCTGTGTCATGGCAAAAGTTGCTAAGCATGAAGCGGCCCGGCAATCAAAACTACTGAAAAAAGGCCTGGCCTCTGATGGCAGTGCTGAGCGTGCAGTAGGTGATGCGGATGCACGGCAAGCAGCCTGCCAGGCCGCAAAATCATCTGCCGAAGTCAGTCGGGCACGCCTGGCTGTTGCCCAGGCTGCACTTGAACGAACTCAACTCAAGGCCCCCTTTGATGGTACCGTTGCTGAAATCACCGGTGAACTGGGAGAATTTGTTACCCCATCACCCATTGGCGTCCCTACACCTCCAGCTGTCGATATTATTGATACCAGCTGTCTTTATGTACTTGCTCCCATTGATGAAGTTGATGCTCCGGAAATCAAAACCGGTATGCCTGCACGTATTTCTCTCGATGCCTATAGCAAGCAATTTTTTAAAGGCGAGGTCAGACGTATTTCACCTTATGTTCTCGACCGGGAAAAGCAGGCAAGGACGGTTGATATCGAAGTTAGATTTATTATTGAAAATGATAATCACAATATGTTGCCTGGTTACAGTGCCGACGTTGAGGTTATCCTCGACTCACACGCAAATGTTATACGTATTCCTACCGAGGCATTACTCGAAGGACAAAAAGTGCTGGTTTATGACAAGGAAAACAAAAGTATTTTTGAAAAAGAAATTAAAACGGGCCTGAGTAACTGGAAATATACCGAGGTACTTGAAGGGCTTAGCGATGGCGAAGACGTTGTCACTTCAATTGATC
>JAOUOK010000356.1 GCA_029880425.1 Gammaproteobacteria bacterium | reverse complement strand
TTCACAGGCCGTCAACAACAAAGAAAAAACAAGCAATAAGGGAAAATAGACTTTTTTCATTTTTATCTCCTGGGTAGATAACCGAGCTTAAATAACTCTACCCGTATTTTCTACTATAAAAGGCATGAAACAGCTCATTATGTCTATTTTTATAGAGCTCTTCCCCTCTATTGTTATTGAGCTCTGTTATTACAGGCATCTGGCGCCAGCACTTCACCTGAAACATACTTAAAAATACCGTTACTGGAATACAGGTAATTCGTTGTACAACCAGAGAGTATAATTAAAGAAAAGAGTAAGACTAAAAACCTAATTATTTTATTCATCAGCATATGTTTATAACCATAAACATCACGGACTGTGCTGGTGATTATCTGAACCCTGTTTTAATATACACGAATGAATATAATTTTTTCATCGCGAACGAGATTACTCGTAGCAATTTTTATTTCTACACTTTTGTCTCTACCCACGCATGCCACGGAGACCGGTTCGAGTCATAACCTGTTTTATCTAAATAAATTAGATGACAGTTCCTTCTTTGTTGGCCGCGCCAACCTGGTAACAAGGGAGGGTTTCTCAGATACCTTTTTCGGCTACATCGATGCCAATTACCGTTATAAACTATCTGATCCATGGGCACTTGAAGTGGGTTATCGTCACGCGTTTCTTGAACTGGGTAATAACTGGCGAGAAGAATACCGCCCCATGCTCTCCCTGTACTGGCAAGGTAAATTATTCAGCGGTAAATTTTCAAACCGCCACCGTATAGAATGGCGATACTTCGAAGGTAATGCAAAAGATCGACAACGCTACCGCAATGAATCAGTGTGGACATCGCAACACAGCGTTACCGGTTATCAACTCACACCCTTTATTGAAGAAGAATTTTTTTATGACATTACAGATAGTGAGCTGAATAGCAACTGGTTAACCCTTGGTGTCTCAAAATACTGGCGTAAGGGTAAGAAAGGCAGCATAAAATTGAAACTGGGTTATCGACTGCAATCACAAAAATTCAACGGAGCATGGGAAAACCGGCATATGCTGGTAACAGGGATTAGTATCCTTTCATTTGATTGAATTTAAAGATACCTTCTTCTTTAATTAGCTATCCTCCCATTTTTTTCCTGCTACTATAAAGACATGAAACTACTTATTATTTCCATACTTTTTTCCCTGGCAGGACCTGGCTTCGCCTATGAAGACAATGTCAATCCCGGCATCAACCAGAATTACCAGGGAACGACCTTTAACGAATGGGTAGGCATCTATGAAAATGATGGGCGCGAAGTCTATAGTGAGCGCCATGCGGTAGTAAAAGAACTTCAATTAAAACCCGGGTTAGATGTCGCAGATATCGGGGCAGGCACGGGATTTTATAGTTTTTTATTTGCCAAAGAAGTGGGGCCAACAGGTAAGGTGTTCGCAGTCGATATCACCAAAGATTTTCTTACCAATATAAACCGCATTGCCAAAGAGCAGAAGCTTAAAAACATCCACACAATACTCAGCAATCAAAAAGATACCTTACTCGAACCCGGATCTATCGACCTCGCTTTTGTTTGTGCTACCTATCATCATTTCGAATACCCAAAAACTACGTTGGCTACCATCCACCGCGCACTACGACCCGGCGGCAAGCTTGTCATTATCGACTTTAGAAAACAGGCCGGGATAAGTTCAGGTTGGGTAATGTCACATGTGCGCTCAGACAAGCACGCCGTGATCAAGGAAATCGAAGCTACGGGTTTTAAATATGAATCTGAATCCGAAATACTAAAATCAAATTATTTTTTACGGTTTAAAAAAAAGTAGTGATGGATAAAACTCTTCTTTAACCAGCCACGACAATCGCCATTCACTCCAGCAGAAAAATATATAATTAAGGTATACTATTTTCTTTTACCGGGAATAATTAAACGCGTGTCAAAAATAAAACTTACCGAATATAGCCATGGCGCCGGCTGCGGCTGCAAAATTTCACCGGCTGTACTTGAAGAAATGCTGAAGTCCAGTTCTAGCCCGTTGCTCGATCCCCGTTTACTGGTTGGCAATGAAAGTAAAGACGATGCCGCCGTTTATGACCTGGGTAATGGCAGCTCCGTGATCAGTACCACCGACTTTTTCATGCCCATTGTTGATGACCCGTTTGAGTTTGGCCAAATTGCGGCAACCAATGCCATCAGTGATATTTACGCCATGGGTGGCTCACCTTTAATGGCCATCGCTATTTTTGGCTGGCCAATCAACAAGCTCGACGCCAGTATTGCGCAACAGGTGATCGAAGGTGGACGCCATGCCTGTAAAGAAGCCGGCATCCCCCTGGCCGGTGGCCACTCGATTGATGCACCTGAACCCATCTTTGGACTGGCCGTCACCGGCCAGGTAGAAAACACGCTAATCAAGTGCAACAACAAGGCAACCGCAAACTGTGATTTATTTCTTACCAAGCCGCTCGGTATCGGCATCCTCACCACGGCAGAAAAAAAGAAATGCCTCAAAGATGAACACAGCCGCGTGGCCATCGACACGATGTTGCAGCTCAACAAGCACGGTGCTGAATTTGCCCGGCTGCCTTATGTTACGGCAATGACCGATGTCACCGGCTTTGGACTGATGGGTCACCTTGCAGAAATATGCCAGGGCAGCGGTGTTCATGCCGTGGTTAATTACCAGGCGGTACCAAAATTGCCCGGACTGGAAAACTACGTTGCACAAGACTGCTCGCCCGGTGGTGCACAGCGTAACTTCGACAGTTACGGTCATCTTCTCGGTGGTATCAATAGTGGTGATAGCAACAAGGGTGAAATCAACAAGAATGAAATCAGCGACCTGCAGAAAAAAATACTTTGCGATCCGCAAACCTCCGGTGGCCTGTTAGTGGCGGTGGACAAGAACCACAGCAATGATTTTATCGCGTTTGCACAAAGCTTAGAGTTGAACTT
>JAOUOK010000020.1 GCA_029880425.1 Gammaproteobacteria bacterium | reverse complement strand
CTTGAAAGTACTCATCTCGGTATTATTTTTCGCCTTAGCCAATATCAGCTTCGCTGAAGATATGCGCTACTACGATATTGAAGTGGTGATAATCGAAAACCTTAACCCGGCAGCAAGAAAATCTGAAAACTGGCCACTCCATCTCCATCTGGCCCAGCCCGAAAAAATCGTTCCACTTGGTGAACCTGTCCCAAAATTAAAGGATTGGCTCCCAAAGGATGTTGACTTGAAGATAAGTTACAAGTCCTTAGATTCAAGTACTTATCAATTAACCGAGCATGTGAAAAAACTCTCTGAATCTGAATCGAAGCGCGTCATTTTCCATACAGCATGGCGCCAGCCTGGCCTGGATAAGCACCAGGCTTTACCGGTTTATTTCAAGCGCGAAATCCCGGTTGTACCCGATGTAGAAAATAATTCAGCAACTGAAACCCAACCCGCAGTTAGTACATCTTCAGAATTAGAAGGTATCTTACGTGTGACCTTAGCCCGTTATTTACACTTAGAAGCTGAACTCAGTTTGCGTGATAAGCTGCCAGAAACAACAAGTGACAATCCTTTTGAAGTTCTGGACAGAGATACACCTGAGAATAAGATGGAAAAACAGGGAATCATTCATTTAAAACAACAACGTCGACGTATTCGTAGTACAGAATTACATTATCTTGATCACCCGGTGCTGGGAGTTTTATTACTTATTACCCCGCATGAATTATCCGAGGACGCAACAACGGTGCCTAAAGCAAGATAAGTTTAATCGAGTGATGGTATTACGGCTTCGAGTAACTGACGAACTCTTTCCATGCCATCATTAAGATTTTTCTCAATCTTTTCCATGGTTAACTCTTCTTCCCCTCTGCCTGCAGCAAGGTTAGCAACCACAGAGATACTGGCATAACAAAGTTCCTGTTCTCTTGCTAACGCAGCTTCTGGCATACAGGTCATGCCAACCAGGTGACAGCCATCGTTCTCTAATCGATTCACTTCCGCAGCAGTTTCCAAACGTGGACCCTGGGTAGCAGCATAGGTGCCTTCTTTAATAACATCAATTGATACACTTTCAGCAACCTGGATGATGTTCTGACGTAAACTTTCACAGAACGGTTCTGTAAAATCAATGTGTACAACCTGCTTTAACCCGTCTTCAAAAAAGGTATTAGTACGCGAGACGGTATAATCAATGACCTGGTCAGGCACGATCAGTTTTCCCGGCTGCATGTCTTCGCGTATTCCACCTACCGCGTTAACCGCGATAACTTGCTCAACACCCGTTTCTTTTAATGCCCATATATTTGCCCGGTAATTAATTTTATGCGGTGGAATAGTATGTGCTGCACCATGGCGTGGTAGAAAGTAAACCTGCTGACCGGCAAGGTTTCCTCGAACCAGTGGTCCAGAAGGTTCTCCAAAAGGTGTCTGGACAATTTCACGTCCTGTAATTTCAAGTCCTTTTATCGAGGTTAAACCTGTGCCACCAATAATTGCTACTTTTGTCATCACTCACATTCCCTTAACTGCATGGATTGCATTTACATTGCGTAAATAGTTCTTATAATCCATACCAAACCCAAACAGGTATCGATCTTCGATATCCATACCCACATAATCCGGTTGATAGTCTGCCTTACGATCATGCAACTTGTTAACCATTACCATTGATTTAACTGTTGTTGCACCATTAGCTTCACAGTACTTTACAATTTCAAGCAAGGTAATACCTTCATCAAAAATATCATCAATAATCAATACATTCCTGTCCTTTAATGAAACAGATGGTTCCTGGATCCAGTGCAGTTCTCCTCCACTGGTTTCACCGCGGTAGCGTGTAGCATGAATGTAATCTAGTTGTAATGGAAAAGATAAACGTGTAACCAGGTGCCCCGTTGGAACCACCCCTCCCGTCATAACACAAAGTACAACTGGATTTTTTTCTGCAAAATCAACCGAGATATTTTCAGCTACACGATCAAGTGCATCATTTAACTGTTTTGAATCAGATAAACAATCTGATTCTGCTTCAACTTGTTTTATTGTATTAATATCCACAATACATTATCCACTTAAGTTTCACGCAACTAATCTTTATGCAGCAGCGCTTCGTTTTCAATATGAATTGTAGATGTTGGGAATGCAATTTCAGCGTTATGCTTCTCTACAATACTTGTTATTTTAAACAATACATCCTGTTTTACCTCGTGAAACTTAATCCAGTCAGTGGTTTTGGTAAAGGTATAAACAAAGAAATCCAGTGAGGACTCGGCAAACTGGTTAAAATTCACAATCATGGTCTGGCTGGTATCTATTTCAGGGTGATTAGATAACATATCCTTCACATCTGCAATAATTGCAGGCAGGTTCTTACTATCTTCGTAACGTACACCAATAGTTTCATAGATACGACGATGTGTCATACGTGAAGGATTTTCAACAGAAATATTGGCAAACATAGAGTTTGGTATATAAAGTGGGCGTTTATCAAAGGTTCTTATCTTTGTTAAGCGCCAGCCAATTTTTTCAACCGTACCTTCAATAGAACGATCCGGTGAACGGATCCAGTCACCTACAGAAAAGGGACGATCTAAATAGATCATTAAGCCACCAAAAAAATTAGCCAGTAAATCTTTCGCAGCAAAACCCACCGCGATACCACCAATACCACCAAAGGCCAGCACTGCAGAGATATTAAAGCCTAAACTTTGCAACGCGACCAGGACAGCCGTAATAATAATGGATACACGTAATAACTGGCTGATTGCATCCGCGGTTGTTTTATCGACTGTCTGACCGAGCACCTTTTGCTGCTCGATAATATTAACTTCAACAAATGAAATAAATCGAATTAAGGTCCAGGTAATAACAAAAATCACGCCGACTTCAAAAACCATAATGGCACTACTTAAACCCGATACTTCGATAGCAATGGTAATACCCGCTAACCATATCAGGACGGATAAGGGTTTTATTACTGCATGGATAAAAGCGTCATCCCATAAGTTCGGCGTTTTCTCAAGTTGGCCTTGTACTCGGCGTAAAATTTTCCGTTGAATAAAATCAAGCAACAAAGCGGCAAAGACAATAACAAACACCTGTAATATCCAGGTATCGGCATCTTTTAAGTAAGGTATATATTGTTGTAACTTTTCAAACATAGTAATAATTACACCCGGTTTTACTATTTACATTCTGAATTTAAAATTCTAAATTCAGCGTAGGATCATCCTGGTAGCGCTTTAGTATATCTGATGATCGTTTCCATTTTCGTGTGCTATGTAACTCAGCCATGGTGGTATCGTGTTTCCCATGCATGCGTGCCAGGCGAATATGTGCAACAGGATCGTTATGTCCGCCTAAATTGTCCAGCACATTCAATGCGCCTTCACGATTGTTGCATACCAGTACCATATCACAGCCAGCCGACAAGGCTTTCTCAGCCCGATCAATATATTTTTCACCAATCACACTGGCACCTTTCATATCCAGGTCATCGCTGAATATAACACCCTGAAAACCTAAACGCTGACGTAAAATATCTTTCAGCCAAATTTCAGAAAAACCTGCCGGGAGTTTATCAATTTTTGGATAAATAACATGCGCAGGCATTACTGCCGCCATACCATGCTTAATCATTCGTTTAAATGGCAAAATATCTTGCGCATAAATTTCCTTATATTCCCTGTCATCAACAGGAATATCAACATGTGAATCTGCTGTTACCGCGCCATGCCCGGGAAAGTGCTTACCCGTTGCAGCCATACCCGCATCATGCATCCCCTTACTATAAGCATGCGCCAGTTCTGTAATAATGTGAACATCCTGATGGAAGGCGCGATCACCAATGACTTCACTTACCCCGTAGTCCACATCAAGCACCGGGGCAAAACTAAAATCAATCCCTACAGCCCTTAATTCTGCAGCCATAACCCATCCTGCCGTTTCAGCCAGCATATGTGCACGTTTACGATTGTGATTATAGACTTCTCCGAAATGACCAACAGCCGGTAACGAGGTAAAGCCATCACGGAAACGTTGTACCCGCCCACCTTCATGATCAACAGCAACCAGTAATCGAGGAGTACGAAGCTGGTGAATTTCATTTACCAACAGGATAAGCTGATCAACAGAGGAAAAATTGCGACTAAATAAGATTACACCACCAACAAGTGGATTTTGTAAAATTTCACGCTCTTCCGGACTCACTTCAAAGGAGTCTAGATCCAGCATAATTGGACCAAGCGACATAGATATTCCCGGTATTTTTTATATTTTTAAATTTTGATTATATCTAAAATTTGTCTCGACTTCACATTCATAATAATAACCTGTTTGCCCACATGAACACGAATCAGGTGTAAGGGTAACGAAGACAATTTACGCTCTAACATAAGTGGCAATGGCATGGCCTGGATATCACCCGGTATAAATTCATTAATGACCAGGTTATCTTCTTGTTTAGCCGATACTTGTGTATGTGCAATCATATCCTGACGAATAATTTGATTGGCTTTATCCGTGTAATACGATGATATTAACTGATGATCTTTTTCACTGAATTTATCTGTTAAATTGACGCTGTTTTTTACATCAACATGTTTTTCTGAGCGTTTTTCATATTGAATCATCTCAGCCGGTTTCTCAGATACAGGTACTGATTTCCGCTTGAATTTTAAACTACAACCATACTGGAATAGCAAACAACCAATAATTACTAGCTTTAAGACTAATGAATTCATTACATTACCTGTTTAACACTAAACTCCATGAATCAAGACACGTGTTCCGGCATCAACCTGGTTCAATAAGCGGATAATATCTTTATTACGCATTTTTACACAGCCGTGTGAAGATGGTGTTGCAAATGAGTCACTATCCGGACAACCATGTATATAAATATAGCGGCGCATCGTATCGACTTCTCCACCCCTATTTTTTCCCTTTTCCAGGCCACTTAACCAGAGAATTCGTGTCAGAATCCAGTCCCGTTTCGGGTATTGTTGCCGAAGTTCTTCCGTGAATATCTCTCCGCTATCCCTGCGCCCTACAAAGACCGTGTTCTCCCTAGCATCCGTTCCAACTTTAGCTCTTATCGTATGCCAGCCAACAGGAGTACACTCACTGCCATTGATTTGACCTATCCCATTTTTAGCTGTTGAAACCGGGTAGCTGGCGATAACAGTTTTACCCCGGAGTAAACACAATTTTTGCTTATCAACATCAATATCAATGTAGTGTTCCCCTGCCTGATGCTTGATATTTGAGTTCATATTATGACCAGTCTTTAAAGGGATGTTTTACCAGGTTAACGTTATAGTAGCGTGCATCATTAGAAACTTCCGCACCTAGCCAGGCGGGTTTATCATAATGTTCATCTTTATTATTTAACTCAATTTCTGCCACGATAAGTCCTTCATTGTCACCGGCAAAAACATCAATTTCCCATTCATGTTGCCCAACTCTTAAGCAATAACGTGTTTTATCAATGAGTGGCTTTTCACATAAGGTCTCAAGCATTTCTCCTGCTTCATCTAAAGGAATTTCATACTCATATTCCTGCCGGGTGATATCAATTGTGGCTGACTTTATATTTAAAAATGCCTGCTCACCCTGTATTCGCACACGAACCGATGCAAACGCACTTCCAACTAAATAACCTTGTGAATAGCGAGTGCCTTGACCGGCTTCTTTCTTCCATGAATCATCTTTGAGTAAAAATTTTCTTTCTATTTCAGTTGCCATAATGTCATTTATTATTTTTTAGTGAACAGGGCGATCGACTCAACATGCGCTGTATGCGGAAACATGTCCATCACTCCTGCTTTTTCTAGCGTATACCCCATTTCATTCACCAGGGTTCCGGCATCACGGGCCAATGTGGATGGATTACAGGAAACATAAACAATACGCTTGATATTCATTTTCTCAAGGTAAGGTAAAATTTCTTTTGCTCCACTTCTTGGTGGATCAAGCAACAGCTTGTCGTAATCTTTCTTTAACCAGTTACTGCCGCTGACATCCTCCATTAAATTAGCAACATGAAGTTCTGTATTATTTATATTATTAAGTTCAGCATTTTTATTTGCGCGTTCGATGAGTTCTGCGCCACCTTCAACACCGGTAATATGTTTGGCAAAGCGCGCCATGGGTAAGGTAAAGTTACCCAAACCACAAAATAACTCCAGCACCTGGTCATTTTCATTTAACTCTAATAACTCTAATGCCAGGGCTATCATTTTAGGATTAATGTCCTGGTTTACCTGGGTAAAATCCGTCGGTTCAAAATCGAGTGTCACGTTATACTCAGGTAAACTATATTGTAACCTTGGATTCTCAGGGTATAACGGTGTTACGCTATCTGGCCCTTTTGGCTGCAGGTAGATGGCAATCCCTTCACCTTTGGCATAGTTAATTAATTTTTCTTTATCTTCAGCCGTTAATTCCACCAGGTTGCGGAATACAAAGGCACTGATTTCATCAGCGATAGCGACTTCAATTTGTGCAATCTTGTCATAACAACTTAAGCTACGAATCAGTGTCGAAAATGATGTTAGTCGCAAACCTGCATCCGGGTGTAATACTTCACATTGCTCTAACTCTGCAAGGTATGGTGCACTACGTTCACGAAAACCCACCAGTACTTTTTCTTTTTTAAATACATACTTGACACCAAGCCGGGCTTTTCTCCTGTAACCCCATGGATGAGTAGTCAATGGGGCCAGTATTTCATTAGCTTTTACTTTACCTATATGTGTTAAACCATCAATTAATACTTGTTGCTTGGCTTCAATTTGTTTTTCACTACTTAAGTGCATAAAACTACAGCCACCACAAATACCATAATGTTTACACTTAGCATCAATCCGATCAGGCGAAGGTTTTAAAACTTCGACCAGGTTACCTTCATCATATTTTCTTTTTTGTGGACGAAACGAAAAACGAACATGTTCACCGGGCAAGGCACCTGTTACAAAAATGGCTTTACCCTCAACTCTGCATACTCCCTTACCATCGTGACTTAACGACTCAACAACCGCCTCATGCTCTTGAAGCGGTTTTAGTTTTCTACCCTTTCTACCCATAGTAATAAATATCCAGTATTCCCATGTATAATTTAAAAGACTTTAAATTACTCAGAAGGAAATATATTGGTTGATAAATAACGGTCACCGCGATCACAAATAATAGTGACGATGACCGCGTTTTCCAGTTGTTTTGAAAGACGTAACGCGGCAGCAACAGCACCACCCGATGAAACACCACAGAAGATACCTTCTTCAGTGGCCAGTTTAAGGGTAGTGGATTCGGCCTCTTGCTGTCCCATATCGATTGTCATATCGACGCGACTGGATTCAAATATTTGTGGTAAATACTCAGGATTCCAGCGGCGAATACCCGGAATGGAAGCACCCTCTTCAGGTTGAACCCCCACGATTTGAATATCCGGATTTTGCTCTTTTAAATAGCGTGAATTCCCCATAATAGTACCGGTTGTACCCATTGCACTGACAAAATGCGTAATCAAGCCTTTAGAGTCTCGCCAGATTTCAGGTCCCGTTGTTTCATAATGGGCACAAGGATTATCAGGGTTAGAAAACTGGTCCAGTACCTTACCCTTACCCTCTTGTTGCATTTGTAACGCCAGATCACGCGCACCTTCCATGCCTTGTTCCTCTGTCACCAGGATTAACTTGGCGCCATAACTGAGCATTGAAGCTCGACGCTCAATACTCAGGTTGTCCGGCATAATAAGCACCATACGGTAGCCTTTAATGGCAGCCACCATGGCAAGGGCAATTCCGGTATTACCACTGGTTGCTTCTATCAGGGTATCACCAGGTTGAATTTCACCTCTTGATTCGGCATGCTGAATCATACTCAGGGCAGGACGATCTTTTACCGAGCCGGCCGGGTTATTTCCTTCAAGCTTAACCAAAATTATATTACTGGTATTACCGGGTAAACGTTGTAAACGTACCAACGGGGTATTACCAACGAAAGACTCAATCGTCGGAAAATCAGGTTTAACGGAAGAATTCATGAATAATTACTCTTAATTTTTTCTCTTTAAAAGGTAAATAAAATCAAATTATAATGATACTTAGTTTATAATAATTTGAGCCATATGTGCACTAAACAAGGTAGCAGGCTGAGGTACATTCAGCACGACACTAGTAGTAAATTAAAATGACAAAAGTACTGGATATTGAACAATCAATCACTGCTGCAAACGGTAACGCCAAGTTAGCAAAAGACCTTTTTGTCATGTTACTAGATGACCTTAATTCCCGACTCAATCAAATTGAATCAAGTTTCAAGTCTAACGATTTGGAGTCCCTGGCTGAACATATTCACAAACTCTATGGTGCAACCGCTTACTGTATTGTGCCAAGGTTAAGAAACAGTGTTGAAGTTCTTGATCACGTGTTAAAAGAAAAAAATCAGCCACAGCTTAATGAACTTGTTGAAAACGTAACGAATGAAATAAAGCAGTTAATACAGGAAGGTCAATCGTATACAAAAAAAGTCTGGTAGACGAACAGGATTCACAAGGCTAAAGTTACAAAAGCAACCGCATAATCTTTTTCATCCGCCAGGCTCAAATGTGTTTGTTTTATCTTGTTTTCCTGAAGAAATTTATCTGCTACTGCTAAAAATTCAAGCTCAGGTTTACCCGACTCATCATTTTTAACACCGATATGTTGCAGTGATAAACCATTACTAAATCCTGTTCCCATTGCTTTAGATGTCGCTTCTTTTGCCGCGAATCGTTTTGCCAGGTATGCCGCCTTATCCTGTTTATTTGTAAACTCTGAAAATTCTCTTTCAGTCAATATACGTCGCGCAAACTTGTCGCCATGCTTTTCCAGGCTGTCACGCATGCGCTTGATATGAACTATATCGGTACCAATACCAAATATCATGAGTTTCAACTATACCCTGACTGATTCCATTAATGCTTTCATTTCTTTAACCGCGACATCTAGCCCGCTAAAAATACTTTGCGCAATAATGGCATGACCAATATTTAGTTCGCGTATTTGAGGAATAACAGCGATCTCTTTTACGTTATGGTAGTGCAAGCCATGCCCGGCATTAACATGCAATCCATTACTGTCTGCATATTCAACAGCCTCAATAATACGCTGATATTCCTTTTCTTTTTCATAATTATTTACAGCATCAGCAAAATGCCCGGTATGAATTTCAATAACAGGTGCCCCGCATTCAAGTGATGCATCAATTTGTTTTTTATCGGCGTCAATAAATAATGAAACCCGGATATTACGATCAGCTAAACGTGAACACGCCTCTTTCATACGCAACATTTGCCCAGCAACATCCAGGCCACCTTCTGTTGTGAGTTCTTCACGCTTTTCTGGAACAAGGCAGCAATCTTCCGGTTTTATTTTTTCAGCATAGCTTAACATTTCATCCGTCACTGCCATCTCAAGATTCATACGTGTTTGCAATATACTTTTAAACATTTCCACATCACGTTCCTGGATATGACGACGATCTTCACGTAAGTGAAGCGTAATCGCATCTGCTCCTGCTTGCTCTGCAACTAAGGCAGCCTGTACGGGTTCAGGATAGATGGTTCCGCGTGACTGACGTAAAGTCGCAACATGATCAATGTTTACACCAAGTAAAATAGGATTTAATGTATTCATAGTGGTTTATACCAATGTAGACTTCTGGTTTTTAATGGTTTATCACCTAAATGGTGACTTAAAATAATACGCATAAGTTGCTTAGCTTCTCTTTGCGTTTGTACACAGCTAAATTTCTCATCATTTAATTCGACGAGTGTTTGCCCACTAATAACGAGCTCACCTTCGCTGTTATTTTTATTACAGCTTAACGGTCCCTTTTCGATATCATAAAAATAAGAATCATCCGGGTTAACTGCTCGACCACTGTCCGTTTCTGTCAGGAGGTTTAAGCCATAACCAATTTCACTCAGAAGATGTTTCTCAAATCGTCGAAGTATAATTTCATCTTCCTCAACAGCAAAACTTTCCAGCGTACCCTGGTAAAGGGTAAACAGTTCCGGGTGAGGATCATGAAAAGTGGTTAAACGTTGCATCAACTCGTTAATATAATAACCACTCATTACCTGCTTACCGGATAAATGTATTGTACTTTTCACAGATTCTGCACCGGTTAATGTCTGCACATCACCTTTGCCCGACCATGAAATAACAAGAGGCGTAAACGGTTGTAAAATACCCTGCAATTTAGAGCGGGCAGAGCGGGCACCTTTAGCTACAAGAGTGACTCTTCCGAATTCTTTAGTAAAGACATCCAGCAACCTGCTACTATCGCGAAAATCCCTGCCATGAAGTATAAATGCAGGCTCCAGGCTAACTCGGTGGCTTTGTTGATTCACTGCTGACCACCCTTTTAGTCGTCAGTATAACCGAGACTATTTAATGCCCTCTCGTCATCAGACCAGCCACTTTTTACTTTTACCCATAATTGTAAGAACACTTTTTGTTCAAACATTTTTTCCATATCAATACGCGCCTTGGTGCCAATGCTTTTCAGTTTTTCACCATTCTTACCAATAATAATGGCTTTTTGATTTTCACGCTCAACCCAGATAACCGCAGCTATGTCGAGCATTTTTCCTTCCTGGGTAAACTTTTCGATTTCTACCGTAAGGTTATAAGGAAGCTCCTTGCTGAGGTTACGCATTAGTTTTTCACGAATAATTTCAGCTGCCATAAATCGTGAACTGCGATCGGTAATTTGATCTTCAGAGTAAAAAGCTTCAGACAAAGGTAAATAATCTGAAATCAGTTTTTCAAAACCTTCAATATTGTCTCCCTTGATCGCTGAAAGAGGGATAATATCTTTAAAGTCAAACTTGTTTTTTATTTTTTCAATAAAAGGAAGCAGCTGGTCTTTTTTCTTA
>JAOUOK010000019.1 GCA_029880425.1 Gammaproteobacteria bacterium | reverse complement strand
TTCTGGTTGCCCTTGTTGTTGGCAGTCTTTATGCATTGCCTAATATATATGGTTCAGATCCTGCCATCCAGATATCAGCAACACGAAATAACACCGTTGATACCCAAACTGAAAGTAAAGCACTGGCAGCATTAAAAGCCTCAGGTATTACACTGCGCAGTTCAGTGTTAGATAAAACAGGTTTGTTGTTACGTTTTGAAGGTGTTGAGCAACAATTACAAGCGGCTGATGATATTCGTGATGCTCTCGGTGACGGTTACACTGTTGCATTGAACCTGGCACCGGCTACACCGGGCTGGTTACGCAGTATGAATGCCTTACCGATGTATCTGGGGCTGGATTTACGTGGTGGTTTGCACTTCTTGATGGAAGTCGATACTGAGCTGGTATTAAGCCAGGCAATGGAAAGTAACGCTAACGATATTCGCGGTGAATTAAGAAAGAAAAAAATTCGTTATTTAGCAGTACGTGATAACAAACAGCAGATCAGCGTAAAATTTCGCTCTGCTGAATTACGTGATAAAGCCATAGTTGCAGTGCGTTCAGAACTTAATGACCTTGTTTTAGATGAATACGAGGAAGAAGGCGCATTTTATTTTACCGCCACGTTAAAAAATACAGCACTGGTCGCATTAAAGAAATCTGCATTACAACAAAACGTAACTACCTTACGTAACCGTGTTAATGAGCTGGGTGTGGCTGAACCTGTGATTCAACAACAAGGTGATAACCGGATTGTGGTTCAGTTACCGGGCATCCAGGACAGTGCACGTGCCAAACGAATTTTAAGTGCAACGGCAACATTAGAATTTCGTTTAGTTGATGTGAATGTCTCGCCCCAGGATGCAGTGGCTGGAAATATTCCACCGACTGCGCGTTTATACCGTGATCGTGAAGGTCAACCTGTTGTATTGAAAAAGCGCTTAATCATTACAGGTGATCGCATCACCAATGCTTCATCAGGGTTTGATAACGAATCAGGCAGCCCGATGGTGTCTATTATGCTTGATGGTGCGGGTGCACGGGTGATGCACAACACCACTAAAAAGAATCTTAAAAAGCCCATGGCCGTTGTCTTTATTGAACATAAAGAAAGCAGCAAAATGGTTGATGGTAAGCGTGTACGGGTTACAAAGAAAGTTGAAGAAGTCATTAATGTTGCGACTATTCAGGGCGTCTTTAGTAAGCGTTTTCAAATTACCGGTTTGGATGATGGTGAGGAAGCACGTAACCTGGCGCTGTTATTACGTGCAGGTGCATTAGCAGCACCAATTCGAATTATTGAAGAACGTACCATTGGTCCAAGTCTCGGTAAGGAAAATATTGCTCAGGGCTTAGACTCTGTTGTTATTGGTATGTGTTTCGTACTGGCCTTCATGTTGCTCTGGTATCGTGGCTTTGGTCTTGTGGCGAATGTTGCCCTGCTGGTAAACCTTGTTTTAATTGTTGCTGTGCTCTCAATGTTACAGGCAACACTAACCTTGCCTGGTATTGCAGGTATTGTCTTAACCGTTGGTATGGCGGTTGATGCCAACGTCTTAATATTTGAGCGTATTCGTGAAGAAATTAAAATAGGTAATACTCCGCAATCGAGTATCCATGCAGGTTATGAAAAAGCCCTGTCAACCATCGCGGATGCAAACATCACAACCTTAATTGCTGCCATCGTACTTTATATTTTTGGTACCGGGCCAATTAAAGGTTTTGCGATCACTTTGTCTATTGGCATCGTGACATCAATGTTTACCGCCATTATGGGAACACGTGCCATTATTAATTTAGCAATTGGCGGAAAGAAAATTAACAAGCTGTCTATATAATCAGGTAGTGAAGGAAAGTTATTATGCAAATTTTTAAAAATACGCCTACATTTGATTTTATGGCAAAACGTCATATTGCTATGGCATTTTCAATTTTACTTATTATTGCTTCAATTGCATCGCTGGCGACAAAAGGTCTGAACTTTGGATTAGATTTTACCGGTGGTACCTTAATTGAAGTTGCTTATCCTGAAACGGCTGATCTGAACAAGGTAAGAAATCGCCTGGAAAATGAGGGATTTGGTGATGCGGTGGTGCAAAATTTTGGTTCATCAAAAGATGTGCTGGTACGTTTAGCACCACGTGAAAATACATCTTCACAATCATTGGGCGATAAAATTCTCAGTGCATTAAAAGAAGATGATGCCGATGTTGTGATGCGTCGCCAGGAATTCGTTGGTCCGCAAGTGGGTGATGAGCTTCGTGAAGACGGTGGTTTGGCCATGCTAATCGCACTGGCATTTATTCTTGTTTATGTCATGGCGCGTTTTGAATACCGCTTTGCCCTGGGTTCAATTGCGGCATTGATTCACGATGTGGTAATTACCATGGGTATATTTTCATTTTTCCAGTTTGATTTTGATTTAACAGTATTAGCTGCTGTATTAGCAGTAATTGGTTATTCACTTAACGATACCATTGTTGTGTTTGATCGTATCCGTGAAAACTTCAGACTGTTGCGTAAACAGGAACCTGTTTCAATCATAAACACCTCACTTAATCAAACCCTGTCACGTACCATGATGACATCGGTAACTACCTTGATTGTTGTAATAGCCATGTTTGTTCTTGGTGGTGAGTTAATCCATGCGTTTTCCATAGCATTGATTATCGGTATCCTGGTAGGCACGTATTCATCAATTTATGTAGCAAGCAGCATGGTTATTACCCTGAATATTACAGCCGAGAGTATGATGCCGGTGAAAAAAGAGGGTGAAGATCAGGAAGGTCATTACATTGAATAAAACTTTTAGCCTGGAAGCTGAAAAGCATTCTATGTAAATGTTTTACACAAAATAAAAAGCCCGCTTATTATTATGCGGGCTTTTTATTTTGATTTAGTTTTGTTATCACTGGAATTTTTTTATTTCATCCAGTGGGTCCGTGTCATCAATCTTTGGTTTTACCATGCGGCATAGTGAACTGTTTTGTTCATCACATTGATCATCAGCATTAAGCCCATTGATTGTCAGTTCGGCCCAGGTGGTGGCAATACCCCATAAAATAGCGCCGAGTAAAAATGTACCGGGACTGAATCCATCAATACCTGCTGGTCCACCAAAAAACGCATAAACCATGCTAACCAGGCCAGCAATCCAGAATACACCGATAGGGGCTGCACAGCAGCCGGCACACCCATATTTACATACCGCCACGGGGGGGACGAAAAATGCGAAAATACGTCTCTTCAACTGGATCTCCTTAAGTTGAGCTTATTTGATGGGTAACCTGGTTAGAATAAATCTAAGCAAATCCTATGACACTATAGGTATCATGTTTTGTAATCCCCGGTCAATGTCCTATCGATCGATAGGGGTATAAGCTGTAATTTAGGCTGATTTTCTGAGCTCTCGTTCAATCAGGTATTGAACGATATTCGTACTCTCATCTACTTTTTGTGATGTCTGGTTATTGAATTGTATAACTTCCTGGTAGTACAGCTTGGTGCGACCTGGTGGCTCTATCGAGAGTATTTCTACTACCCCGGGTGTTGATTGGTAGTTTATATAACTTGCCACATCTTCAAGGCCATCAAGTACATCACGCATAGTCACTTCCAGGCGCTTAATCCCGTGTTTTGATAGTTTTACCGACATGTGCTTGATTGAACGCTCTCTATTTGGGCTGGTTATAAGTAATAGCGTTCCCCAAGAGAATTACTAAAGGGCAGTATCGGTAAAAATGGGCACTGATTAGCGGTGTGAATGAACCTGTTGTTAAGCAGGTTCACAGTGTTGAGACTTAAGTTATTTTTTTACGAAAGGCTGTATCTTTTGCAGCATGGCTTTGAAGACTTTTGGGTTCGCCGCGAGAATATTACCGGTTTTGAGGTAATCCATACCACCGCTCAAGTCGCCAATCAGGCCACCTGCTTCTTCAACCAGGATAATACCGGCTGCAATATCCCAGATATTCAGATCCATTTCCCAGAAGCCATCAAGGCGACCGGCTGCCACAAAGGCGAGGTCAAGAGCTGCAGAACCGGGACGTCGAATACCTGCGGTGCCGGGAACCAGGGCTTTTAACATGCCAAGGTAATCATCCATTAAATGCATATGATCATCACGGTAGGGAATACCTGTTCCTAGCAGGGCACCTTCCAGTCCCTTGCGAGAAGTCACACGGATACGTCGGCCGTTAAGCTGTGCACCTTCACCACGGCTTGCGCTAAAGAGTTCCTGGGAGAGAGGGTTGTAAACAACACCATGGGTAATTCGGTTTTTATGCCGTACAGCAATAGAAACCGCAAATTGTGGAAATCCATAAAGGAAATTTGTTGTACCGTCGAGTGGGTCAATGATCCATTCATATTCATTGCCTTTGTGATTACCACTTTCTTCGGCAAGAATGCTGTGATCTGGGTAAGCTTTACGGATAACATCAATAATGGCTTTTTCTGCGCCTTTATCGACTTCACTGACAAAATCATTTCGAGATTTTTCAGTGACATTTAGTGATTCTACACGGTCGATATATCGGGAGATAAAGTCACCACCACTACGCGCCGCACGCACGGCAATATTCAGCATTGGATGCACGGTATAAATTCCTCTGGATTCTTAAAGAGCTAATATCTGCTTAAGCGATATCAATATAAGTGTATTCTAACAGCCTATTCATCACAGTGTTAGTTTAATAACTGGTATCATTGGCATTATGGAAGCAGATTTTTCAAATATTCACATTATCATGGTTGGGACAACACACCCTGGAAATATTGGTGGGGTTGCACGCGCAATGAAAAACATGGGCCTGTCCCGTCTATCCCTGGTGGCCCCTGAAGCACCTTTCCCGCATGCAAAAGCACGTGCTCGTGCTTCTGGAGCGGTGAATGTGCTTGAAAATACTCAGATTTTTTCTACTTTAGAAGAAGCGATTGCAGATTGTTCTTTAGTCATTGGCTCGAGCGCACGAATGCGGACATTACCCTGGCCGGTGGTTGATCCTCGTGAATGTGCCTCGAGGGTAGTGAATGTTGCTCAAGAGTCGGAGGTGGCTATCGTTTTAGGCCGCGAAAATTCAGGCTTAACCAATGAAGAACTGGAGCTTTGCCAGTTGTTGGTGACAATTCCAACCAACCCGGATTTTAGTTCGTTGAATATTGCGGCAGCGGCGCAAGTGCTGTGTTATGAAATTCGCTTAGCGGCTGCTCTAGATATAACACCTGTTGATAAGCCTGATTCACCCTTAGCAACTTCAGCAGAGACTGAAGGTATGTATCAGCACTTTGAACAAGCATTAACAGAAATTGAATTTTTAAAACCTGATAATCCTGGACAACTAATGCGGCGCTTGCGACGCTTATTTACCCGGACAGGACTGGAGCGTTTAGAAGTCAATATATTAAGGGGTATTATGTCAGCAGCTCAAAAAGTTAAATCACGTTCAGAATAATAAGGGCACGGTTATACTGCTGCATCATTGTCACTTGCATTGACAGATGGAGTTAAGAAGACTTTAATAGCCGACCTCAAATTTATAGCAATGAGTACATTTTGGTAATCTTATGTTTAAACGAATTCGAGAAGATATAAACTGTGTTTTTGAGCGCGACCCTGCTGCGCGTAACAGTTTTGAAGTCATTACCAATTACCCGGGTGTGCATGCATTGTTATGGCATCGTGTCAGCCATTTTCTTTGGGGTATCCATTTAAAGTGGATAGCTCGCACACTCTCACAAATTATCCGGTTTTTAACCGGGATTGAAATCCACCCTGGTGCTCAAATTGGTCGTCGTTTTTTCATCGATCATGGGATGGGGGTTGTTATTGGTGAAACAGCCGTGATTGGTGACGATGTCACTTTATATCACGGGGTTACCCTAGGTGGCACCAGTTGGAGTAAAGGAAAACGTCATCCCACCTTAGGTAATGATGTCGTTGTCGGTGCCGGCGCTAAAGTTCTTGGGCCGATCACAGTTGCTGATGGTGCCCGGGTAGGTTCAAATGCCGTAGTCGTCAAAGATGTCCCAAAAAATGCCACTGTCGTGGGAATTCCGGGACATATTGTTTCGGCTAAAATTCAGGATGAGAGTACTGAGAAACGCAAAGAATTTGCTAAAAAGATTGGTTTTGATGCCTATGGCACCTCTTCAGGTATGCCCGATCCGGTTGCTAATGCAATAGATGTAATGCTGGATCATATTCATGCCATGGATACACAGATGCAAAATATGTGTAAGTCATTGAAATCATTAGGAACAGAACTGGATGTAGTCAAATTACCTGATCTGGGTATTTGCGATATTTCATCGAGTTCACCCTTACCTGATCACGTGGATGCTGATGATGAGGATAAACCTTCTGGTTAAGCCTGGTATTTAAGTAATTTGGGAAGTGGTGTAGTAAACGGGTAATTAAAATTCGTTAAAAATACTTGACTAAAATGCTTGGTTTTGTTATTTTTCTTGAACTACAAGATTGTATATCAGATTTTACTTAATTAGGCGGGGCAATGCAATGAGACTGACCACCAAAGGACGTTATGCTGTAACAGCAATGCTTGACTTAGCATTGCATTATAAAGATGGGCCAATTACCTTGGCAGATATTTCTCAACGTCAGGGCATTTCTTTGTCTTACCTTGAGCAGTTATTTTCACGTTTACGTAAACAGGAACTCGTGGATAGTACACGTGGACCGGGTGGCGGTTATCGCCTGAGTCGTGACTCACATGACATTGCGGTTGCTGATGTCATAACTGCTGTAGATGAAAAAGTTGAGACCACACGTTGTGGAGGCTTATCTAATTGTCAGGATGATAGTCAGTGCTTAACGCATGATCTCTGGACCGAGTTAAGTGCACAAATCCATGAGTTCTTAATGGGTATTAGTTTAGGTAACCTGGTTGAACGTCAGGGCGTACAAGAAGTTGCTGCACGCCAGGAAAAAGCAGAAACAAATTTTGGTATGTCTAAAGATGCGGTTGCTAATTCTTAAATAGAAATTCCTCCACGGCCTTGGGCGCATGGATGCGTCTCAGAACTAAAGTAATACAGTATTAAAACTAGTTTCCTGACACTGGAATGTGGGATATTAGTTGGAGATGTTATGAAGACACCGATTTATTTTGATTATTCTGCAACAACACCGGTTGATAAACGTGTTGCTGAAAAGATGTGTGATTGTTTAACGACTGAAGGTAACTTCGGTAATCCTGCATCAAGTTCACATGAATTTGGCTGGAAAGCAGAAGCGGCGATTGACCAGGCCCGTAAAGATGTAGCAGATTTAATTAATGCAAATCCAAAAGAAATTATCTTCACCTCGGGTGCAACTGAGTCAGATAACCTGGCAATTAAAGGTATCGCCCATTTCTATAAGAAAAAAGGTAAGCACATTGTTACCTGTAAAACAGAACATAAAGCTGTTTTAGATTCTTGTCGCCAGCTGGAGCGTGAAGGCTATGAGGTGACTTATCTCGATCCTGAAGATACCGGTTTAATCGATATTGAAAAGTTGAAAACGGCTTTACGTGATGACACCATTCTTGTTTCTATTATGCATGTGAATAATGAAATTGGTGTAATCCAGGATATTAAAGCAATAGGCGAAATCACGCGTGAACGTAAAATCATGTTCCACGTTGATGCTGCACAAAGCGCTGGCAAGGTGCCCATTGATATGGAAGACCTTAAAGTAGATTTAATGTCGTTCTCGGCACATAAAATTTATGGTCCTAAAGGTATTGGTGCATTATACGTGCGACGTAAACCACGTGTACGTATAGAAGCACAAATGCACGGTGGCGGACATGAACGTGGGATGCGTTCAGGTACATTAGCGACTCATCAGATTGTAGGGATGGGGGAAGCTTTCCGTTTAGCTAAAGAAGAAATGGCGGCTGATAATGAACGTATCCGTATGTTACGTGATCGTTTATTAAAAGGTTTAGAAGGCATTGAAGAAACATACATTAATGGTGATATGGATCAACGTATCCCACATAACCTGAATATAAGCTTTAACTTTGTTGAAGGTGAGTCTTTAATAATGGCGTTAAAAGAACTTGCAGTTTCTTCAGGTTCAGCGTGTACATCTGCAAGTCTTGAACCTTCTTATGTATTACGTGCATTAGGTCGAAATGATGAGTTAGCACATAGCTCAATTCGTTTCTCTCTTGGTCGTTTTACCACGGAAGAAGAAATTGATTTTGCAATAGAAAAAATTAACGACAATATTGGTAAGTTACGTGAGCTTTCTCCTTTATGGGAGATGTTTAAAGATGGAATAGATTTAAATTCTATTGAATGGACAGCACACTAAACTAATATTACGAATTACGTAACTGAATTTTTACCTGAGGTAAACAGTCATGGCATATAGCGAAAAAGTAATCGATCATTATGAAAATCCACGTAACGTTGGTTCGATGGATAAAGATGAAACCAATGTTGGTACAGGCATGGTAGGTGCGCCAGCATGTGGTGATGTTATGCGTCTGCAAATTAAAGTGTCAGATGATGGCGTTATTGAAGATGCTAAATTTAAAACCTACGGTTGCGGTTCAGCAATTGCTTCCAGCTCATTATTAACAGAATGGGTGAAAGGTAAAACACTGGATGAAGCAGGTCAGATTAAAAATACTGAAATTGCTAATGAGCTCGAGTTACCACCGGTAAAAATCCATTGTTCTGTTTTAGCTGAGGATGCGATTAAAGCTGCAATCGACGACTACAAAAGCAAAAAATAAGTAGTAGAAATAACGAGAAGTCAGATTACTGCGTTAATAATTAAGTCAAAATGCTCATGTACTACGTGTACATTCCGCTTTTTCATTAATTATTGCCTTGTCCTCTAACTGCTCGTTATCTCTTATAGATTTGCGTATAACGGTAATACTTAGGATATTTTTAATGGCAATTACATTAACTGATGCAGCTGCAGAACGGGTTAAAGCTTTCCTTGATAACAGGGGAAAGGGTATTGGCCTGCGCCTGGGAATCAAGACTAGTGGCTGTTCTGGTATGGCGTACGTTCTGGAGTTTATTGATGAAATTTCAGAAGCTGATGAGGTTTTTGAAACTCACGGCCTGAAAATTATTGTTGATGCTAAAAGTTTACTCTATATCGATGGCACTGAGCTGGATTATGGAAAAGAAGGTCTGAATGAAGGCTTTAAATTTAATAATCCAAATGTTAAAGATCAGTGTGGTTGTGGCGAAAGCTTCACCGTTTAACGAACTGAAATCCTGTCATGGCACAAACGCAAACTCATTTTGAGTTATTTGAACTGCCAGTTTCTTTTGAGATCGATTTATCTGAGCTCAGTCAGCGCTACCGGGAATTACAACGTGCAGTTCATCCTGATAAGTTTGCTAATGCCTCAGATCATGAACGTCGCTTATCCGTGGAAAAAGCAGCAGCGATTAACGATGCTTATCAAACCCTGAAATTACCACAAAAGCGCGCACGCTATATGTTGGAACTTCAGGATGTTTCTTTTGATGATGAAAAAGATACCGCGCTCGACCCGGCTTTTTTAATGGAGCAGATTGAATTACGTGAATCGCTTTCAGAACTGGATGAAAGTGATGATGCGTTAGAAAAATTAACTCAGATCATGGTTGATATTAAACGTCGTATCGGTGATGTATTACAACAAGTCAGTCAGCAATTTGCCTCTGGTGAACTCGATGACAAGCAAAAGTATAGTGTAAAACAACTCGTGCACAAGATGCAGTTTTTAAACAAGTTACAACAAGAAGCTGAATTTATGGAAGAGAACCTGCTTGATATTATGTGATTTTTTTACAGTATAAATCTGATTTTTAATTTTAAGATTGAAAGACTAAAAATTTATGGCACTTTTACAAATAAGCGAACCTGGACAATCCACTAACCCGCATGAGCATCGCCTCGCGGCTGGTATAGATTTAGGCACAACGAATTCACTCATTGCTTCTGTAAAAAGTGGTTTAGCTGAAACATTGCCCGATCAACAGGGTAATCATTCCCTGCCTTCAGTTGTTCGTTATAAAGAAAATAATATTATTGTTGGACACGATGCACGCAGTGTAGCAGCTGAAGATCCATTGAATACGATCAGCTCGGTAAAACGCTATATGGGCCGGGGCCTGGCTGATATCAAGGAACTGGGAAACCGACGTCCTTATGAATTTGTAGATAGTGATTCAGCTGTTCCCCGTATTCACACTGTAGCCGGTGATGTAAGCCCGGTAGAAGTTTCATCCGAAATTCTAAAATCGTTAAAAGCGCGTGCCGAATCCTCATTAGGAGGAGAGCTGACGGGTGTCGTGATTACTGTTCCGGCATATTTTGATGATGCGCAAAGGCAGGCAACAAAAGATGCTGGTAAGTTAGCTGGCTTGAATGTTTTACGTTTATTAAATGAACCCACGGCTGCGGCTGTTGCTTATGGTTTGGATAAACAGGCTGAAGGTGTTATCGCGGTTTATGACCTGGGTGGAGGTACCTTTGATATCTCCATTCTACGCTTAAATAAGGGCGTTTTTGAGGTCATGGCAACAGCGGGTGACACGGCTTTAGGTGGTGATGACTTTGATTATGCCATTGCTAAATGGATTATGGATGAAGCCGCTATAGAAGATGATGCCAGTCATCATCAAATGCGGCGTTTAATGCGTGATGCCTGTGCTGCAAAAGAAACATTAACTCACAATGATACTGCAGAGTTAGATATTGAATTAGATAATGGTACTCACTGGAATAATACACTGACGGTAGAGAAGTTTAACCAGCTTATTGCTCCCCTGATTCAAAAAACATTATTACCTTGCCGGCGTGCATTACGTGATGCCGGTGTAGATGCCGCAGATGTGCAATCTGTTGTGATGGTGGGTGGTTCAACGCGTGTACCGCACGTTCGTGAAAAAGTAGCCGAGTTTTTTGGC
>JAOUOK010000355.1 GCA_029880425.1 Gammaproteobacteria bacterium | reverse complement strand
CCTGCCTGTAGCGAAAAAAAACCCGCTAAAATTACTAAACGAGTGAAATTTTGTCTTTTCTTCATCATCTTATGCACAACTATAACCGACTTTTTGCTGATTTACCTTTATAATACGCCGCTCATTGCAGCGGACTTGTTCCAAAACAGGGGATTGGAATACACTCCACATACCTTATATATGGTTTAACATGAGATTCTGCAAGTTTTTAGCCAACTTTGATGTGATTTAATCGACAGTGACCTTAATAGCCTTCGGTATTAACCATAAAACTGCGCCCGTGGAAATTCGCGAGAAAGTCGCGTTCGCCCCTGAAAAAATGGAAAGCGCATTACACGAATGCGTAAAAACTGGCGATGTGAATGAAGCGGCCATTGTTTCCACCTGTAACCGCACCGAACTTTACTTTAGCCTGCATGAAAATGATGCCAAGGAAGAAGACCTAGAATCACTGTTAGAATGGTTTTGTCAGTATCACCAGTTAGACCTCAATGATGTTAAACCTTATATTTACCTGCACAGTAATAATGAAGCAGTACAGCATATTCTCCGCGTAGCCAGCGGGCTCGACTCACTGGTTCTCGGTGAACCGCAAATTCTTGGGCAAATAAAAGATGCTTACAGTACCGCAAATAATGCAGGTACCATTGGTCGTCAACTCAACCGCCTGTTTCAACATACCTTCTCGGTCGCCAAACAAGTACGAACCGATACCGCGATCGGTGCCAGCCCGGTCTCCGTTGCCTTTGCCGCGGTTACCTTATCCAAACGTATTTTTGCCAATTTATCTGAACATACCGCGTTACTGATTGGTGCAGGTGAAACCACCGAGCTGGTTGCACGTCACCTCGCTGACCAGGGCGTAAGTAAAATGATCGTGGCCAACCGTACCGTTGAACGTGCCCAGACCCTGGCAAAAAACTTTAATGCCGAGGCCATTGCCCTGTCAGACATGCCGGATCGCCTGGTTGAGGCTGATATCATTATTGCTTCAACTGCCAGTCAGCTTCCTATCCTGGGTAAAGGTGCGGTTGAACGCGCTTTAAAACTGCGTAAACACCGCCCGATGTTCATGGTCGATATTGCAGTTCCACGTGACATTGAACCGGAAGTCGGCAGTCTTGATGATGTATACCTTTATACCGTTGATGACTTACAGGAAGTTATTGAGGAAGGCCGCAGTTCCCGAGAAGAAGCGGCCAAGCAGGCGGAAGAAATCATAGAAAACCAGGTTGATCATTTCATGGGTTGGTTACGCTCTTTAAAAGGTGTCGATACCATTCGCGCTTTTCGTGAACAGGCTGAAGAAAAACGTGATGAACAACTGGCCATGGCTAAAAAACAATTAGCGGCGGGTAAAGATCCCGAGCAAGTCATTAATGAACTGGCACGTACCCTGACCAATAAACTCATTCACGAGCCAACTGCTCAACTTAACCAGGCTGCACACTCCGGGCGCAAAGAACTGCTTGATCATGCACGTGAGTTATTTAACCTCGAACCCGAAGCATAACGTCCCCTATGAAAGACTCGATAAAGAATAAGTTAGAAAACCTTGCTGAACGCCTGGAAGAAATTAATCATTTACTTTCAAGCCCGGAAGTCATCAATGATCAAAACAAGTTTCGTGCTTTATCACAGGAACATGCCCAGCTAACACCCGTTATTAATTGCTTTGAACGCTATCAATCAACCGTGGATGACATTTCCGAAGCTAACCGCATGCTCCAGGATGATGATAAAGACATGCAGGAAATGGCCAAGGAAGAATTAAAAGAAGCCAAAGATCAGTTAGAAAAATTAGAAGACGAATTACAAATTCTAATGTTACCGACCGATCCGAATGATGATAAAAATATTTTCCTTGAAATCCGTGCCGGCACCGGTGGTGATGAAGCTGCTATCTTTGCCGGTGACTTATACAAAATGTATACCCGCTATGCCGAAACGAAGCGCTGGCAAGTTGAACTGATTAATGAAAGCCTCGGTGATCACGGTGGTTATAAAGAAGTGGTTGTGCGTATTGTTGGGCAAGGTGCATATTCACGTTTGAAATTTGAATCTGGTGGTCACCGGGTACAACGTGTTCCCGAGACAGAATCACAGGGACGCGTACATACTTCTGCCTGTACCGTTGTTGTTATGCCAGAAGCTGATGAAGTGGATACCATTGAAATCAACCCGGCAGATTTAAAAGTCGACACCTTTCGTGCCTCGGGTGCGGGTGGACAACATGTTAATAAGACCGACTCGGCCATTCGTTTAACGCATATTCCCTCGGGTATCGTGGTGGAATGCCAGGATCAACGTTCACAACACAAGAACCGTGCCCAGGCAATGAAAGTTCTGCAGGCCAAGCTGCAACAAATGGAAGAAGATAAAGCGGCTAATGAAGTCTCTGCAACACGTAAATCTTTAGTCAGCAGTGGTGACCGTTCTGAAAGAATAAGAACCTATAACTATCCCCAGGGTCGATTAACCGAACACCGTATCAACCTCACCTTGTATAAACTTGATGAAGTGATGCAGGGAAAACTGGATGATGTTATCGATCCTTTAATTAATGAACACCAGGCTGACTTGCTTGCCGCAATGAGCGAAGAATAAAAATAGCTAAGCTTTTCTTCACTTATTAACTCAGCGCCAGTGCCAACGCAAAAGGCATTACCACTAAACTACCCAGGTTAGCCAGCATCACGATGGATGCGACCTTCTCGGGCTCCTGGTTATATTGTTCTGATACCAGGAAATTCAAAACCGCCGGTGGCAAAGCACCAAAGATAATTAACAAGCTTTGCTGTAATGGCGGTAGATCAATTACAAGTGTCATCAACCACACCATGGCTAAGCCTGTTGCCGGGCAAATAATGGCACCAGCGGCACCCAGGTGCCAGTCTTTATACGAAATTCCGGTTAAACGCACACCGAGTGAAAAAAGCAGTAACGGGATAACGACATCACCCAGCATTTTTATCATGATGGATAAGGGTTCCCATAACGGGATG
>JAOUOK010000354.1 GCA_029880425.1 Gammaproteobacteria bacterium | reverse complement strand
TATTATCGGGCAGTTTGAAAGACATTTTAGTAATTTCTGAACGAATTCTGTCGGCAAGAATTTCTGCCTCACTTAATGCGGTCTCTTTTAAAATAATGGCAAATTTTGAAACACCAATACGGGCAATCGTATCTTCTTGTCGTACCAGTTGTGAAAATTTTTCACCAATAGAATGAAGAATATGATCCATAATATTTTTACCGTGTTTGATAAAAAGATTATTAAAATCATCAATATCCATTCGTGTAATAATAAACTGTCCACTATGACGAACAGCGTAAGATAGTGTTTCATCTCCGACTTTACAAAAATAACGTTGTCCACCTAAACCTGTTGTTTCATCAATGGTTGACTGGCGTTCAAGTTTGTCTGATGTCTCACTAAGCTTATTTGAAGTTTGTTTAAAGGTAACATGTGCCTTGGCACGTGCTTGAAGTTGAATTGAATCAAAGGGCTTGGTAATAAAGTCATTAGCCCCTTTGTTTAATACATCTTGCTTGGTGTCATCATCATCATCCTTGCCGGTAATAATGATGACAGGAGTTTCTTTTAGCCTGGAATCATCAGATTCCCGCATGCGCTGTAATAATCCAAAGCCATCAAGAAATGGCATATTAAGATCAGTGAAAACAATCTGGATTGAGGTATCATTTAGCAGGATAGTCCAGGCATCTTCCCCATTTTCTGCTTCAATAACATCATAGTCATTACTCAGGACTTTTGTCATGGCTCTGCGCATTACACGCGAATCATCAACAGCCAAAATTTTAGGTTTTTCTTGTTCTGCCAAGGTGCTACCTGAATCTGAGAGTTAAATATAAAACCAGAATAAAAAAGTAAATTTAAATCTCAGCATAACGTTTTATTTTAACTATGCCAAGATATGATAAGCCTAAGTTATAAAAACAAACCCTTAGCAGCTATAATTTAAAGGTGTTAATAATTATTGTTAATATATTTTACATATGGAAATTATAATGTTTTTAATAAGATATCTACATATACTGGTGGCATTGTTTCTTTGTCTTATCTCAGTGTCTGTTTATGCAAATGATGAAGGTGTACGTTACAGGGCGGCAGGTCATCCGGCAACAACAGCAAGTCAATTTAAAACACTTTCCCGGGATAAGAATGCGTCTATCAGGAAGAGGGTGGCAAGTAATCGTAAAACACCTGCTGCTATATTACGTCAACTGGTGTTTGATCCTGAACAATCTGTAAAAATTGCATTGGCCACCAATCTCTCAGCACCTGATGATATATTTTTGATTCTTGCCAGGGACCAAATGCAGGCGGTTCGCAGTGTTCTTGCACGTTTTGAATATGTTCCAGTAGCAGCACTTGAAATTTTAGCAAATGATCATGATATGGATGTCCGCCTGGAGGTAGCTCGAAATCTTAATAGTGATAAAGTGATTTTGTCCAAGCTATTAAATGATCCCGACATGTCCGTGCGTATACTGGCAGGGCAGGCGTTACAGAGGTTTAATAACGATTAAATAAAATAAAAGAATAATAGTGGTATTAATTATCCGCCTTTAATTTAAATATAAATTTTTGTGACCTGTTAGAACACTGTTATCAAATAAGTACTAAAGTTTTATTTATTTTGGTCGTGATCTTTATTTATGAGTGAAGAAAAAATAAAGGCAACAAATTTAACGCCTAAAGAGCTTGTTACGGGCTCCATTCGCCTGGTTTCATTGCCCGAAGTGTGTATCAGGGTCAACGAGATGTTAGATGATCCCTCGATTACGGCAGTTGAGTTAGGACATGTTATTAGCCAGGACACCAGCTTAACAGCCCGCCTGTTGAAAATCGTTAACAGTTCGTATTATGGATTCCAGGCAAAAATTGAAACAGTATCCCGGGCTGTAACTGTTGTTGGCTTGCGTGAATTACGCGGCTTGGTCATTGCTGCCTCCGCGGTAGAAACTTTTTCAAATGTATCTGACCAGGTATTAAATAAAGTACGATTTTGGCGTCATAGCTTGTATTGCGGTGTGATTGCTCGTTTACTGGCAGAACAATGTCATGTCTTGCACAGTGAACGCCTGTTCGTGGCAGGTTTATTACATGATATAGGCAAGCTCATTATTGCCCAACGTTTTCCAACGGAAACAAGAATGATTACACTCGAAGCAGATTCAGCACAACGCTCTGAACTCGAGGTAGAGCAGGATTTTCTTGGCTTTAATCATGCTGAAGTGGGCGGTGAATTAATGCACGCATGGAGTATGCCAGAAACACTCTTTGAATCTGTGGCATATCATCATGCTCCCCGGGATACCAGGGTTGGGATTATGGAAACCTGCCTGGTTCACATCGCGAATATTTTTACTGATGAAGCAGAGCAAGGCCTGGATATGCGGACATCTGTTTGCCTCCAGGCTGTTGATCCCTTTGCCTGGGAAATAACCGGGCTTGATGAGAGTATAAAGGAGCATGTTTTCCGTCAAGCCGGGCCATTATTTACTGAAGCGTTAGAAACGATCTTGCCTCGTTCATACCCACCCTATTAATTAAGGCATCTTCTTTCCTCGCTTTAAGATTTCGTGATTTAATACCTGTATCGTATTACATACAGGTTTATTACCATGCAATCTATGCAACAGCTTCTCGATATTATGCGTGCCTTGCGCGACCCCGATTCAGGTTGCCCGTGGGATTTACAACAAAATTTTCAGTCATTAATTCCTTATACAATTGAAGAAGCCTACGAAGTGGCTGATGCTATTGAGCAAAATAATCTTGATGATATTAAAAGTGAATTAGGCGACTTATTATTTCAAATTGTTTTTTATAGTCAGTTGGCAGAGGAGCAACATGCGTTTAATTTTACTGATGTTGCAGAATCAATTTGTAAAAAACTGGTAAGACGGCATCCCCATGTCTTTGCTGATATGAAGGTTGCTGATGCAGAACAGCAAACAAAAGAGTGGGAAAGGTTAAAGCAACAAGAACGCGAAGCAAAAGCAGAAAAAAATTCCCGGGTAAGTTGTCTTGA
>JAOUOK010000353.1 GCA_029880425.1 Gammaproteobacteria bacterium | reverse complement strand
ATCAACTGCGTTATAGGTTTGCAGGTGGTGATTGTATTGCTCGTATACAGTAGCTGCGACGGTTAAGAAGGCATCACCGTTAGCTTCGTTTAAAGCCTGTTCCGGTAAGACAAAAGCATTTTTCCAGCGTGAGATTTGCCAAAGGATACGATCAGTCTGTCCATCGGGATCAGAGAAAGCGCGTTTCATGAGTTCTTTAATTAAAGCTAAAGAATCCTGGTTATCGTAAATAGAAAAGCCTTTTTTATAAGGCAGGTTATTCAGTTCCTGGCGAATAATATCAAGACCAAGAGTATGAAAGGTTGAAACACGTAAGCCCCTGGTTTTTTCTTTGCCGAGTAAATTTGCCACACGCGTTTGCATCTCGCGTGCAGACTTGTTGGTAAAGGTCACCGCGGCAATATTACGTGGGTTTATTTCACATTGCTCAATCAGGTAAGCAATTTTCTGGGTAATTACACCGGTTTTACCGCTGCCAGCGCCGGCTAAGACAAGACAAGGACCATCAATGTAGCGTACTGCATTATGTTGCTGTGGGTTTAATTTCACGAAAGAAAAATGGCCTGTTATTAAGCGAGTAAAACGAGCAGCTATTCTATGCTGAAGTCAGCTTCAGGTCGATGTTGACATTTATGATTTAGTTGGTAAAACCACGATCGAGCCGGCGATAGCCAATAGCTTCACTGATATGAAGTTTTGAAATCCTCTCCTCGTTATTTAAGTCGGCAATGGTGCGTGCCACTTTTAAAATACGGTTATGTGAACGGGCGGATAAGCCTAAACGTGTGACTGCTTGTTCGAGTAACGAGGCCGCGTCTTTGTCCAGCTGGCAAAATTGCTTAATGTCACGTGTCGTCATTAAGGCATTGGCATAGTTATTTCGTTGCAGTTGACGTTGGTGTGCGTTAATCACCCGTTCTCGTACTTCCGCACTACGTTCTTCTTTATGCGTTGCCGATTGAATTTCTTTTAATGGCACCGGCGGTACTTCAATGTGCATATCAATACGATCAAGTAACGGCCCCGAGATGCGTGAACGGTAACGTTGAACCTGGTCAGTGGTACAATGACAGCGCCCATTGGGATGACTGAGGTAGCCACATGGACAGGGATTCATGGCAGCAACCAGTTGAAAACGTGCAGGGAATTCAGCTTGGCGCGTTGCACGTGAAATGATGATACGACCTGATTCAAGTGGTTCACGTAACACTTCCAGTACCCGGCGATCGAACTCGGGAAGCTCATCTAAAAATAAAACTCCGTTATGCGCTAACGAAATTTCTCCCGGTTGAGGATGACTGCCCCCACCCACCAGGGCGACACCAGACGCGGTATGATGCGGTGCACGAAAAATGCGTTTCTTCCAGTTAAGCAATTTAAATCCCTGCATACTGATCGATTGAATAGCGGCACTTTCCAGGGCTTCCTGTTCTGTCATTGATGGGAGTATGCCGGGTAAGCGACTTGCCAGCATGGTTTTACCGGTTCCCGGCGGGCCGAGTAAAATAAGGTTATGTCCACCTGCCGCGGCGATTTCAATGGCACGCTTGGCATGGTGTTGACCCACTACATCGGAAAGATCATCAATAGCGGGATCAATATTGGATAAGTGAGGCGCAGTCTTTTTTTCCTCGTTTGCATCATGAAGAATAAAATCTTGCTGGCCCGTTAGCCTTGAGCAGATCTCGAGTAAATGCGTAAACGGCAGAACTTCTAGCTCACTTACCAGTTGTGCTTCTTCAGCATTTGCCTGGGCCAGAACCAGTTTCCGTTTTTTATCGCGGCATTGAACGGCGGCCGGTAAAACACCACGGACTTCACGTAATTCACCGCTTAAAGCGAGTTCACCGATGAACTCAAACTGATCAAGTAACTCAAGTGGGATTTGGCCTGATGCGGCAAGAATGCCAATGGCTATCGGCAAATCAAAGCGACTGCCTTCTTTAGGTAAGTCAGCTGGGGCAAGATTTATGGTGATACGCCGGGCAGGAAAGTCGAAACGACTATTAATAAGTGCAGCACGTACCCGATCTTTACTTTCTTTAACCTCTGTATCGGCAAGTCCAACGATAGATAAACCAGGTAAACCGTTTGATAAATGAACTTCGATGGTAACGGCTGGAGCGTTAATTCCAACCTGGGCACGGGAGTGCACAGTTGCAAGAGACATGGCTTCCTTTCCTTGTATATAAGCTCAATCCACTGAGCCAGTTATATTATGGGATAAACCTTATGTTTACCCAAGGTTAGTTATTTAAAATTTTTGCTTCTAACTCTTTAATAATTTTTTCCATTTCATCAACTTTAGCACGGGTGCGCTGGAGTACCGAGGTTTGAATATCAAATTCATGACGGGTCACCAGGTCCATTTTTTTGAGTGACGAAGAAAGGGCCTGTTGTAGATAGTTTTGTAACTCATCACCAAATGGACCGGCCTTAGCAGGCAGGTTTTCAACTACCGATTGGATGAGTTTATCAATGTCAGGTATTTGCATAATGGCCTTCAATAAGTAATTACAATAAGTCAGTATTTTACATAAATTAGGTTAATTTGTGACGATTTGTGTATTTTCTTTGTTAATTGTTGTTAGAATTTAGCTGTAAATTTTGAGAAAAAAATTGGGGTAATACAATGAAAAAGTCTTTAGTGGTAGCTGTGGTATCGGCTGCAGCATTTGTTTTACCAGTAACCGCTTCTGTTGCTGCAGAGAGTTCAGCTTTTGCACAGGTCACCAGTAATTATGTATTCCGTGGCCAAACTCAGACACAAGATGATCCTGCTGTTCAGGCTGGTTATGATATTAAACAGTCTAAAGATGATACTGGCTGGTATGCAGGAGTGTTTGCTTCAAATGTTACGGATGGTCTTGAAATCGATCTTTTTGGTGGCTGGAAAGATTCATTCGGAGCTCAAAAAAATATGGGCTACGACGTTGGTGTCATTCTCTATAAATACACGGACAGCATAAATACAGATATTACCGAGGTATATGCCGGTTTTAATTACGAAACTGCTTTCGTAAAATTATACGCAGG
>JAOUOK010000352.1 GCA_029880425.1 Gammaproteobacteria bacterium | reverse complement strand
GCAAGGTTTTAGTTTTGTTACTTGCACCCTTGATAATTAGTAAATTGTCCTTGTTTGAGACAGATACAGAATCATCAATCAATGAACTAAGTACAGAGATGACGTCTTCTCCTGTTATATATTTAAGTTCTATCGTCGTGACTTCTTGTTCGTTATTTACAACCGGGTTGGATGCATTCACCACGTGATGTGTTGATAAAAGACTTAAGGCGAGTAAAAATGATTTTAGGTTATGATTCATATATGTAATCTGCGTAAATTTGAATCAGGAGAACTGTGTTCCCATACTTCATTAAAAAAATTTGATAATTCTGTTGCCAATCTTGGCCGATTGAAATTTGCAAAGCCATCGTAACGGTCAGCATACCTTAAATATATAACACCTTTACCATCATACAAGCAAAAAGCTTCATTATATGACTTGTATTCTTCTGAAATTTTTCTTACCTCTATACTACTGGTAAGTTGTTGAATCAGCTCTGTCAGGCGGTGGCCATTTTTGATCATTGGATCTGAATCATTAATAAGAATACGGATTTTTGTAAACTTACTGGATATTGAAAGCTGTTTAATCGCTGCTATAAAATCAGAATTATCAAATACACCGGGGTCAAGATGTTTTGAGATAATGTCAATATTTCTGCTTGATTGCTGGGCAAGGGCAACATTAATGATTTTCACTTCATCCCTGTGGGAGAGTGAAATATCATTCTCGCTTTTTTTAAATTTAGAAATTTGATTGTCGGACTTCATAACTTAACCGGTTTTAACCAATATACTTCATATCATAATGTGGAATTCCAGCATCCATATAGACATCACTGATGACTGAAAATCCAAATTTTTTATAAAATTCTACCGCATGTTCCTGTGCTGATAGCTCAATTTTATTAATTGATTTTTTTCTTGCGATATTTACCAGGAATTTAAGCATATTTTTACCAATATGGCGATTTCGATACTCCTTCAAGACTGCCATTCTGCCGATGTGTCCGTCCATTAATAACCGCGCGGTGGCAACAGGCTTATTATCATAATAGGCTAAAATATGTGTAGATACCTTATCATATTCATCCCATTCTAACTCGACGGGTACTTCTTGTTCACTGATAAATACTTTACTACGAATATATTCAATATCTGAGAAATTCGCATCAAAATCAACAATTTTAATTTTTATTTTGTTCATCTGAAAATTCGAGATAGCCACGGTTATAAAGTTCGCAAAGTAACGCCAGGTTGTTTGGCTCTTGCACAAGAGCTTCTGTATTTGTAAAGCCAATTACATGCTGGTTACAGAACAGTTTAACCACCTGTTCAGTATTTTTCCTGTACTTAAATTGAGCGCCATTTATATACAGATGAATTGTATGATTTTTATTCGACAGGTAGTTTGCTCGTACAGTAGCCGGTCGTCGTAAATATCCATTAATTTTAAATTCACTCAAAAATTCATTTGTAGATAAAGAATTTTCTTCCAGGTAAGCATTATCATTTAAGTAATCGGTTATAAATCGACCAAACCAGTCTTCTACTTTTGATTTATCTTTCAGCTGTGAAAGAAGTATTTCCTGCACATTGTTAATTGCAGCAGGGGTAATTTCGCCGGGATTTGCATCTGCTGATAACTCGGGATCATGGTAACGCATTGTATCTGGTATATCTGTAACCTGATCATCGATAAAGCTTGATATTAAATCGGCATAGGAAGGCGCTCTGAATCCAACTGAAAATGTCATGCAGTTTTCTATGCCAATACCATAATGGGCAACGTTAGCGGGAAGGTACAACATATCACCGGCTTCAAGTATCCATTCAGATTCAGCCGTAAAATCTTTAATGATTTTCAGCGGGATATTTTCGATAAAGTTATCTTTCTCTATAGCCTGTTCACTGATCATCCATTTTCTTGTGCCTTGTGCCTGAAGTAAAAAAACATCGTATTGATCAAGATGAGGACCGACACTGCCACCAGGAGCGGCATAACTTGCCATTAGATCATCAACTCTCCAGCTTGGTATAAAGTTAAATTGATGTAATAGGTCATCGAATTCGGGGAAAATTTTATTCAGTCCCTGGATTAAAAGTGTCCAGTTCGTTTCAGGCAAGGTTGTGAAACGTGATTCATTAAAAGGTCCTTTTTCAAGCTGCCATTTAGTTTCTGTGTTATTTTCTGAAATGATTCGTGATTCAATAAACTCTTCACAGGCCAGGCCGGCTAATTCATCGGCTGAAACGGGAGATTGGTAACAAGGAAAAGCTGAACGAATTATTAGTGGCTTTTTTTGCCAGTAATTCTTTAGAAAGTCACTTATATCAAGATTATTAATCAATTTTTTATACAGGAAAAAAATTAAAAAAGTTCAATGTCATCATTATGAACCACGCTATCCTGAATTTTGTTTTCTGCAAGAAGCTGTTCAAAGCCTGTTGTTTTGTTTCGACCATTTTCCTTGGCGTAATATAAAGCTTTATCAGCGTGTTCAACAATAGATGAGACTGGAATCTTATTAGTAAATTCAGAAAAACCAATACTTGTAGTTACCTTATTATCCATTGGGAAGTTGAAATCTGCAACCGTGTTACGAAAGCGGTTCAAAATAGAATCAGCTAATACCGGGTTAACATCATGCAGTAAAACAGCAAATTCTTCACCACCGTATCTAAAAAGCATATCGCTGTCGCGAAAGGTTTTTTTCATCAGGTTTGCAAACAGGATTAACACTTCATCACCGTAGACATGGCCATATTTATCATTTACTTTTTTAAAAAAATCGATATCAAGTAAGGCAAAGGTATAGCTGCAATGCTGATCATCACAACGATTTGCACAGGCAAAACTGTCGTGTAGCTTTGACAGTCGTGCATCAAATGACTGCCTGTTTAACAGGCCGGTAAGTGAATCTGTTTCTTTGTTTCTTAAAAGATGAGCCTGGTGATTATATGCACTAAGAAGAGTATTGATATAGCGCTCATCAATAACATCTTTATATATTGTAATAAGTAACCCTCTGTGAGTTCCTTTTCTTTCAACATTAAAT
>JAOUOK010000351.1 GCA_029880425.1 Gammaproteobacteria bacterium | reverse complement strand
GGAAAAGTTTAAAAAACACATGGCGTGCGACTGGGCTTTATGTCATTTTTTGTTAAAGCGGTTGTTGAGTCACTCAAACGTTTTCCAGAAATTAATGCTTCCATTGATGGGGAAGATATTGTCTATCATGGCTTTTTTGATATTGGCATTGCCGTGGGTTCGCCGCGTGGACTGGTGGTGCCGATTTTAAGAGATGCTGAACAACTGAGTCTTGCCCATGTAGAGCAGCAAATTGCAGCTTTTGGACAACGGGCAAAAGAGAGCACACTGACAATTGAAGAAATTACAGGTGGGACATTCAGTATTACAAATGGCGGTGTCTTTGGTTCATTACTATCAACTCCCATTCTTAACCCGCCGCAAAGCGGTATCCTGGGTATGCATAAAATTCAGCCACGCCCGGTGGTAGAGGATAATGAGATTGTTATTCGCCCAATGATGTACCTGGCATTTTCTTATGATCATCGCATTATTGATGGCAAAGAAGCGGTGCAATTTTTAGTCTCGATAAAAGATATTATTGAAGACCCGGCAAGATTGATTTTAAACATTTAAAAAGGCGTTATCGATGTCCTCAAAGATGAAAAATTATGATGTTATCGTGATTGGTGCAGGACCTGCAGGTTATGTTGCCGCGATTCGCTGTGCACAGCTGGGATTACAAACGGCTTGTGTTGATAACTGGTTTAATAAAGAAGGAAAGCCTTCACCAGGTGGAACCTGTCTTAATGTGGGTTGTATTCCTTCTAAAGCTTTATTGGAATCATCAGAGTTGTTTGAAAAAGCTAAAACAGAATTTTCACAGCATGGAATAACAACAAAAAATATCTCTCTTGATCTTGAAAAAATGATTCAGCGTAAAGAGCAGGTAGTAAATGACTTAACCAGTGGCATTGGTGCCTTATTTACTGCAAATCAAGTTGATTTAATATCCGGGACAGCCAGGTTGCTTGCGGATAAAGAGGTTGAAGTCAGTTTTCCTGACAAAAACAAGAAAGAAAAAATAACTGCAGAAAATATTATCCTGGCACCGGGCTCTTTACCCAGGGCGCATCCTGAAATCCCGTTTACTAATAACCTGATTGTTGATTCATCAGCTGCACTTGAGTTTGAATCTGTACCTGGATCTATCGCGATACTCGGTGCCGGCGTGATTGGACTTGAACTTGGTAGCGTATGGCGACGCTTAGGTTCAAAGGTGAGTTTAATTGAATTAAGTAAAGGCTTTTTGCCTACAGCTGATAAACACATTAGTCAACAAGCCAGGAGAATATTACTAAAGCAGGGGCTCAATTTTCATTTTGAAACGCGGGTAACCGGTTACGAAATAAAAAATAATAAAGTTCAGCTGGAATTTGAGAATAGTAAAGGTCAACAAAAAGAGTTATTTGATAAAGTAATCGTTGCGATTGGACGTGTACCAAACATTGGGCAAATATTTTCTGATAACGCGGGGATTAACTTAGATAGCAGGGGCTTTATTGAGGTCAATGAACAGTGCCAAACTAATGTAGATGGTATTTATGCCATTGGCGATGCTGTGCGTGGACCCATGTTAGCGCATAAAGGCTCAGAAGAAGGCATGATGGTTGCGGAGCGGATAAAAGGGAAGTCTGCCCGGGTAAATTATGAAACCGTCCCCTTTGTGGTTTATACTGATCCTGAAATTGCCTGGTGCGGTAAAACGGAGCAGCAATTAAAAGAAAGTGGACAGGATTACCAGGTTGGAAGTTTCCCCTTCGCGAGTAACGGCCGGGCAAGAGCTGTTGCGCAAACTGAAGGTATGATTAAAATACTGGCTGATAGTAAAACAGACAGGGTGCTTGGCGTTCACATGCTGGGGCCTCATGTATCCGAACTAATTGCACAGGCAGTTATCGCCATGGAGTTTGGAAGCAGCAGTGAAGATTTAGCCATGATCATGTTTGCCCATCCATCACTTTCCGAAGTTATGCATGAAGCTGCACTTGATGTAGAAGCAGGTGCTATTCATAAGGCAAGACCACTAAAGAATTAAGAAAATAAAAAAATAAATTTACTGAGAATTATTATGAACTTACATGAATATCAGTCTAAGGCTCTCTTTACCCAGTACGGTATCGCGGTACCTGAAAACAGGGTAATCAATGATCCATCCCAGGTAAAAACAAACTTGCAGGAACTCGGTGGTGATCGCTGGGTTGTAAAGGCACAGGTGCATGCAGGTGGTCGTGGTAAAGCGGGCGGTGTAAAGATTGCGGATAAGACTGAAGATGTTGAGCAGTTTGTCTCTTCAATGCTGGGTAAAAACCTGGTTACTTTTCAGACAGATGCGACGGGTCAACCGGTTAACCAGATCCTGATAGAGCAACCTTGTGATATAGAACGTGAGTTATATTTAGGTGCGGTTATTGATCGTGCCCGGCGTCAAATTGTTTTTATGGCATCAACTGAAGGTGGTGTTGAGATAGAAAAAGTGGCTGCTGAAACACCGGAAAAAATTCTTAAAGCCGCTGTTAATCCTGTCGTTGGCTTACAGGGATACCAATGTCGTGATCTTGCTTTTGGTTTAGGTTTGCAAGGTGATCAAATAAAACAGTTTGGCCAGTTGCTCTCAAGCCTGGCAAAAATGTTTGTAGAAAAAGATTTATCATTGTTAGAAATCAATCCATTGGTTGTAACCAGCCAGGGTGACCTGTTATGCCTGGATGCGAAAATTAATATTGATGACAATGCATTGTACCGCCATAAAGAGCTCGAAGAATTACGTGATATTACCCAGGAAGATGAACGTGAAGTTCGGGCCAGTAAATGGGACTTAAATTATATCTCACTGGAGGGTGAGATTGGTTGCATGGTTAACGGTGCGGGTCTTGCGATGGCAACCATGGATTTAATTAAACTGCATGGTGCTGAACCGGCTAATTTTTTAGATGTGGGTGGTACCGCTACAAAAGAACGTGTTGCTGAGGCATTTAAAATTATTCTCTCTGATGACAACGTTAAAGGTGTATTAGTCAATATCTTTGGTGGCATTGTTCGTTGTGACATGATTGCTGAAGGT
>JAOUOK010000350.1 GCA_029880425.1 Gammaproteobacteria bacterium | reverse complement strand
GAAATTGATGCCATATTTGATTATATGGATGGTTATACTGATCCGGTAGCAGCTGGAGGTGATACTGCTGCAGGTGGAGCTTCAGGTCCTCAGCAAAGTGAAGGCGTGTCAATTTGGTGGTTTATCATTGGCGGGGTATTGTTAATTGTGTTATTCTCGGCTGCAAGTATCCGTCGTCAATTGGCGCATTTGCAGATGGAAAAAGATGGTGAAAAGCCTGATAATGAAGAAACGTACCTTAATATACTTAAGAATTGGGCATGGAAAAATCAGGAAGCGGTAGGGGTAATTGGTTTTGTTTGTTTATTTGCTTTTCTGGCTGTGTCTTATGGTTGGTTAAAAGGAGTTGGGGTATATGAAAATTATCACCCATCTCAGCCTATCACAGCTTTCTCACATAATATTCATGCTGATATAAACGGTATAGATTGTCAGACTTGTCATTATACAGCAACCAAATCAAAACATGCCGGTATTCCAACAGCAAATATTTGTATGACATGCCATAAGTCTGTTGAAGGCGCTTCTGATGAAGGAAAGAAAAGTATTGCTATGTTACATGAAGCAGCAGGATATGATCCAAATACAGGTTCATACACTGGTGAGACCAAGCCTTTAATATGGAATAGGGTGTATGTATTGCCTGACCATGCTTACTTTAACCATTCACAACATGTTGAAGTTGGAGGTTTAGAGTGTCAGAATTGTCATGGTCCAGTAGAAAAAATGACAACAGCGTATTTAGCTCCTGTAGAAGAGTTGATACCTGTTGGTGGAAATCCGGATAACAAGCTTACCCGTCCTACGCTTACAATGGGATGGTGTATTGAGTGTCATAATAATTTAGGAGTTAACCTTCCCGGTAATGGTGCATATTATGAAGAAATGCACAGGAGGTTAAAGAAGAATCCTGAAGTATATAAGAAATATCTGGATGACGAAAAAGTAACAGTGAGAGAATTGGGAGGATGGGAATGTTCAAAATGTCATTATTAAAAATGGAGATTTAGGTTTGTCTATGGGTTCAAATACTAAATACTGGAAAGGAGTAGAGGAGTTAAAAGCAACTTCCGACTCTGAGGTAAAGCAAATAAATGAATTTCCGGAAGAAATTCCGGTAGATGAGTTTTTAGGTGATTCTAATCTGGGAAATACTTCTCATACGAGAAGGGATTTTCTCAAATTTTTAGGATTCAGTGTGGCAGCTGCTACTTTGGCAGCATGTGAGGCGCCTGTTACTAAAACGGTTCCTTACGTTACAAAACCTGAAGACATCACACCTGGTGTGGCCAATTGGTATGCTTCATCATTTTATGATGGCAATTCATTTGCAAATATTCTGGTTAAAACCAGAGAAGGTCGCCCGATTTTCATAAAAGGGAACAGTAAATTATCTTCTGCAGGTCCTAGAGCTGTTGCTTCTGTATTGTCATTGTATGACAGTGCCAGATTAAAAAATCCAAAAATGGATGGTGCAGATTCTGACTGGGAGACTATTGATGCTGCAGTAAAAACAGAATTAGAAGCCATCGCTAAAAAAGGGGGTAGAATAAGATTGTTAACAAACAGTATTATTTCTCCTTCAACTCAGGTGGTGATCAGTAATTTCATGTCTCGTTTTGGAGGTGGAAATACGGAAACTGAAGTAGAAACAGAGGACATCAATGCAGCACCGATCGATTCTGTTACTGTAGAAACGCCTGTTGTAGAAGAACCGGTTGAAATGGCAGATGCTGTTGGCAATGCAGATATCAAACACATTCAGTATGATCCGATTTCATACAACGCTATTAGAAGAGCAAATAAAAAGAGCTTTGGAAAATCTGTTATACCTGATTACAGTTTTGACAAAGCAAAAACCATCGTTAGTATTGGCGCTGATTTCTTGTCAGGATGGTTAATGTCTAACGAGTACACACCTCAGTATGCCCAAAACAGAAATCCTGAAAAGGTTAAAAAAGACAATGCCTGGATGTCAAGACATTTCCAGTTTGAAGCCGTTATGTCAATAGCTGGCGCAAATGCAGATTACAGGACACCTGTTAAACCTTCTGAATATGGTGCAGTTGCAGCTGCTATTCTAAAAGGAATTGGTGGCAGTGATGCCGGGGTAAATATCCCTGAGCATATAGCTATGGCAACTGAAGCTGTTGTTGAAGCATTGCAAAGTTCAGGTAAAGATTCTTTGGTTATTGCAGGTTCAAATGATGTGAATGTTCAGTTATTGGTGAATGCCATTAATGAAAAATTAGGGGCATACACTTCAACTATTAATCTGAATAATCCCGTTTATTGTTTCAATGGTGATGATGCAGCAGTAGAAAAACTTGTAGAAGAAGTAAATAGCGGATCAGTTGATGCTTTATTGATTTATGGTGTTAATCCTGTTTATTCATTACCTAACGGAGAAGCATTTGCTGAAGCATTAAAGTCTGTTTCTTTAGCAGTTTCTTTTGCAGAGTATGAGGATGAAACGGCCTCTAATTGTAAATATATTTGTCCGGATCACAATTATCTGGAAGCATGGAATGATTACAATCCTAAAAAGAATCATTATGCTGTCGGACAACCGGCTATCAGACCTTTATATAATACGCAGGCCTGGCAAGAAACCTTATCAATTTGGTCATCAGACAACCAAAAAAGAGAGGGCAAAGACAGTGAAAATTATTACAAGCTAATCAAATCATTATGGATTAAGTATGGGTATCCAATGTCGGGCATGTCAAATGCTGAAGATTATTGGAACAGAAAAGTTCATGATGGAGCTGGGTTAATGCCGGTTGAGGCTCCTAAATCTCCTTCAATAGATTCAGGTGCTTTATCTGGAGTGGGTCAGAAGATTAACGATAAGATGGCTGCTTCCGGTGAAACGGAAGTACAGTTGTATCAAAAACCCTCTATGGGTGATGGTCAAATGGCTAACAATCCATGGTTACAGGAAATGCCTGACCCAATAACAACAGTAACCTGGGATAACTATATCACTATGTCACAAAAGGACATGGAAAAAAATAATTATAACACCTCATATGGTCAGGAAAGCCCGGCTTCTGTA
>JAOUOK010000349.1 GCA_029880425.1 Gammaproteobacteria bacterium | reverse complement strand
ATGGGTATTAACCGGAATTTTTATACCATGTTCCAGGCCATAACAGATAGATTCACGCGCAATGTGTAAACAGCTCTCTTTATCTCGAGCGGAGAGGTTAATGGAAGACATAGGCACCATACCCGACAACACAACTCTTATCGCCTGCAGTATCACCTGAATTTCTTAAATCAAGTATCTCTGCGACAAGTTGTTTTTGTACCGCGAGTGTAATCATCCCTTTTAATCCATTGCGCCCACAGGCATCATCATAGCCAATCTGATCAGCATTTAAATTTACAATCGCTTCACTGGTGGCTCGATCCATTTGTTTGGCTTCATTGTAACCATGGTAATGGCTAAGATCTGTGCTGATAACAATCAGTGTATGTTCATCACCCCAGAGTTTTTCAATGACTTCTGCAACCTCGAATCGATCTGCATCACCAACAACAAGCGGAACCAGGGTAAATTTTGTCAGTACTTCCTGTAAAAACGGCAACTGAACCTCAAGACTGTGCTCTTCTAAATGCGCCTGCTCTGAAATAATTACCTGTGGTAGTTCAGCTATGAGTTCAATACTTTGATGATCGATTGGAATATCACCTAATGGCGTAGTAAAAATATCACTTTGAGGTGCGGCCAAACCATGAAATGCCACCCGGTGTGAAGGACCAAGTAAAACTACGCGGTTTATAATATCTTTAACTGGGAGTAATTGTTTATAAGCAAAAGCCGCAACAGGACCGGAATAGATATAACCGGCATGCGGAACAACCAACGCTTTTGGTACAGAAACTGTCTCACTTTCAGCCTGGTCAAGATAATGATGAATATCATGACCTAAGGACTGTTTATTTGCAGGATAAAACATGCCAGCTACTGCTGGACGCCTGATCTGATTCATATTAAACACTCCTTAATTGCTAGAGGTTCGGTAAATCTTGACCTATTATAATAATAGGGATTATTTTGACAGTTGCAAGAATCCACTTGTATTCATATTGTAATACCAACATATAATGAATATATCAATTAAACAGGTATCATCATGACGGATTCATCTATCATGAAAACAAAATATTGGCACTTACTCGATGATGGTCGTGTTCAGTGTGATTTGTGCCCACGTGAATGTAAACTTCACGAAGGTCAGCAAGGTTTATGTTTTGTACGTGCCAATCAAAATAATGAAATTGTATTGACGACTTATGGACGTTCAAGTGGTTTCTGTATCGATCCCATTGAAAAAAAACCATTAAATCATTTCTTACCCGGTACACCTGTTTTTTCATTTGGTACAGCCGGTTGCAACCTGGCTTGCAAGTTTTGTCAAAACTGGGATATTAGTAAATCTCGTGAAATGGATACCCTGGCTGATTCTGCCAGTCCTGAAATGATTGCTAAAACTGCCTCGGACTATAACTGTAAAAGTGTTGCTTTTACTTATAATGATCCAGTGATCTTTCATGAATATGCTATCGATGTGGCTAAAGCCTGTCATGCCATAGATATAAAAACCGTTGCGGTAACCGCAGGTTATATTAGCCCGGAGCCCCGGGTTGAATTTTTTAAACACATGGATGCCGCTAATGTTGATTTAAAAGCTTTCACCGAACGCTTTTATCATAAGATTACGGGTTCACACCTGGAGCCTGTCCTTGATACATTAAAATATATCAAACATGAAACTGATTGCTGGTTAGAAACTACGACATTAATCATTCCGGGAGAAAATGATTCAGAAAAAGAACTTACGGAAATGTGTGAATGGGTTGTTGAAAACCTGGGGCCTGATATGCCCATGCACTTCAGCGCCTTCCATCCCGATTTTAAAATGATGGACTACCCTGCTACACCTCCTTCTACGTTAACCATGGCGAGAGACATCTCAATGAAAGCCGGTGTTCGTTATGCTTATGTGGGTAATGTTCACAACCGTGATGCAGACAGTACCTGGTGTCACCAGTGTGGACAGTTACTCATTGAGCGTGACTGGTATGAGCTGGGTAAATGGAATATTGATATCCATGGCAAGTGTAAAAAATGCGGTACAAAAGTGGCAGGCATTTTTGAAGATAAACCAGGCACCTGGGGAGCTAAACGCTTACCCATCAAAATGGCTGCCCCATAATATTAATCACATGCCTGAACTAATAATTACCTTAGAACAACTCAGGGGGATGATTGGCATCAAGCTTTATCATAATAACCGCGCATGCCAGGTAATAGAGGTTCTGGAAGATGGCCCTTCAATCGTTATCCAGTATTTTGAGGATGGTATCCAGGAAAACCAGCATGGCGAAGCGCATAGAAAAGTACCTGAAACACTCTGTATTCCCGTACTTTCCAGCAATAAGTCACAGTTAAGTGATATATTTTTATCACTTGATTTAATAAATTAAGCTCTGATGCTCAACTTATTTCTTCATCCGCAGCAATTTGCCGTGCTTCATTTTCCAGCATAACCGGAATATCTTCACGAATCGGGAAGCCAAGTCGATCAGCCTTGCATACAAGTTCATTTTGTTTTTTTAAATAGACTAACGGTCCTTTGCAAACAGGACATGCCAGTATATCAAGAAGTTTTTTGTCCATTGATTCTCTCAAGCATAACGAGTAATTGTTCAGTAAACTGGTTATCCAGTATCGCCTTTATCGGTTGATACCAGACATTATGGTAATAAAAACGCTGACACTTTACCGCATCTTTTTCAGTAATTACGATAGGTTGTATTTCACCAAAATCCAGGTCTTCTTTCTTAAAAGGATAATGATCTGGATATGCATGTTCAATAATATCCAGTCCACTCTTCTTAAGTTGATCAAAAAATCGTTGTGGATTACCAATTCCGGCAATAGCATGCACAGTTTGATTCTTTAAAGAAGATAAGCTCAGTGTAACAGCAGGATCGTCAGCTCGACGTAATTCTTCAGCCTCGTAGGTCATAGCAAACTCTTCAGGACCAGGAATGCCATTGGTAATTTTAAAATTAACCTGTTCAATGCGACTGACAGGTTCTCTTAACGGTCCTGCAGGTAAACAGTTCTCATTACCATAGCGCCTTGTGCCATCAATTACTG
>JAOUOK010000348.1 GCA_029880425.1 Gammaproteobacteria bacterium | reverse complement strand
TCCAACAAGCAAAAGAAAAATACCTGACCTGGTATTTCCTACAAGAAAGGTAACAATTGAAGAAAGCATTGAAGAAACAAAGTCCACTGGTAAAGGTCGACGAAAGCTGCTGTTTTTATTATTAATTGCAACAATTGCCTGGGCCGGTTACGAAAAACAAAAAGAACTGACTCATTTCTGGGGCTATAAAGCATTACCTAAAATCGTCGAAGTCTTCCCTGACTTATTTCCTCAATCGTATTTACAGTACTGGGCTGAAAAAGCCAGGCAAGAACAGGCAACTGAAACTGCAAACACTGATATCACCAAGGTTACACCTGCAGAAACAGCTCAAACTACTCTTACAACCAGTACGCCCCCTGATACCACACAGCCAGAGGTAGTGGCTGCAGAAGAAAGCCTGCCTGTTGAAAAAGAGTTAACCAGGGATGAAAAAATTGAACAATTAAAAGCTGAACTCAGTGATAAGCCGGTGAACGCGATTAAACTAGCCGGCATATATAAAGAAATGCTGAGTGAAATGCCTCAAAGTCCGGTGGCAAGAAAAGGATTAAAAGAATTACGTGATTGGACGAGTCAACAAATTCGTATGGCTTTTGATGCAGAAGATGCTGTATTAGCGCGTAAGCATATCGATATTGTTAAACAAAGTTTTCCGAGAGTAGCACAAACAAATCGTTTTATACGGCTGGAGAAAAAAGTCATTTTTCTCGAACGTATTGATAATCACTTTAGCCAGGCAGAAAAATATTTTAATGCCGGTGCAATCAGCAAGCCCATTGGTAAAAATGCCCTGTATGAAGTACAGAAAGTATTAATCCTTGCACCGGGCAATGAAGATGCAAAAGCATTCTTAAATAAAATTGCATTGTCATATATCGATAAAACGACCCAGCTACAACAACAAGGCAACGTACATAACGCCTTGTTAATGCTGGAAGAAGGGATTGCCGCAATGAATAATCATCCGGCACTACTTGAAAAACGTGCAAATTTAAAAAACCAGATTAAGCATAAGAAAGAAATTGCTTCACTATTCATCCAGGCGAAAAAATACATGTCGGCTGGCCAGTTAATTAAACCGGTCGCTTATAATGCGTATGACCTATACCAGGATATACTGAAAAAAGATGCTGCGAACCTGGAAGCGAAAGCAGGTATAAAAACAATTCATCAATTAGTGGCAAAAGATATTACCTCTTTAATTCATAAAGGTGAGCTAAAATCATCTGAAGAGTATTTACGACTGGCAATCGATCGTTACGGCAAAACCTCGTTACTGGCAAACGTACAGTTAAAACTTAATGATGCCCTGGAAGTTGTCGCACCCAGAATTCAGAATATTATTCTTAGCCACGCACCAGTAACAAAGGTGCCGGCTACGACGTCAAATAGCGGAAGTGGAAAACTCAAAGATACGCAAACATTGCGTTTGAATACTACTTTATATGCAGGTTTTAGTTTTATTAACTTTGATCCGGGGACGACATGGCTGGAAGCAGCATTAATTGACAACACAAGAGAGAGAACGATTTTACAAAAGCCGGTTGTTGTCAGCAGTCAATTTGGCGAGCACTTTTTTGAAATCAAGCTTCCTGCCAGGGGACTACAAAAAAGTATATATACCGTTGAATTAAAACTTAAAAATAAAGTCTTAATTACCAGGTCATTCCTTGTTCTGAATTAAGCCTGTAAATTAATTTACCTGGTTCAAAAACAAAAAAGCCCGTACTCAATAGTACGGGCTTTTTTCACGGAAAAAATTAATCATTAAACACGATAATTTGGTGCTTCTTTCGTAATTGTTACGTCATGAACATGACTTTCCGCCATACCGGCATTGGTAACACGAACAAATTCAGGTTTAGTACGCATTTCTTCTATTGTTGCACAACCTGTATAACCCATACTTGATCGAATACCACCAAGTAACTGGTTGATTACCGGTGTAAGCGAACCTTTAAACGGTACCCGTCCTTCAATACCTTCGGGAACTAATTTATCGGCTTCGCTACCTTCCTGGAAATAACGATCACTTGAGCCATGACGTGTTGTCATCGCTCCCAGGGAACCCATGCCACGGTACGATTTATATGAACGGCCCTGGAAAAGTTCTACTTCACCCGGTGATTCTTCGGTACCGGCAAACATTGAACCAATCATGATTGAATGTGCGCCTGCAACCAGCGCCTTGGCAATGTCACCTGAGTAACGAATACCGCCATCGGCAATACAGGGAATACCGGTACCTTCAAGCGCTTGCGCCACGTTAGAAACAGCCGAAATTTGTGGAACACCCACACCCGAAACAATACGCGTAGTACAAATCGAGCCTGGGCCAATACCAACTTTAACTGCATCGGCACCTGCTTCCGCGAGGGCTTTTGCCGCTTCTGCCGTAGCAATGTTTCCACCAATAACCTGAACCTGTGGGAAATGTTTCTTCACCCATGCAACGCGATCCAGCACACCCTGAGAATGACCATGCGCCGTATCAACAACAATAACATCCACCCCGGCTTCAGCAAGTGCCGTCACACGCTCTTCAGTACCTGCGCCAACACCAACTGCCGCACCGACTCGCAGACGTCCCTGATCATCTTTACAGGCATTAGGGTTTTCAGTTGCTTTCTGGATATCTTTAACGGTTACCAGGCCACGAAGATGAAATTTATCATCCACCACCAGGACTTTTTCAATCCGGTTTTCATGTAATAAAGTCAGAATTTCATCCTTTTCTGCACCTTCATTAACCGTCACCAGCTTGTCTTTTTGCGTCATGATGCTCGAAACAGGGCTATCAAACTGGGTTTCAAAACGTAGATCACGGCTGGTGACGATACCGACTAATTCGTCTCCCTGTACCACGGGAACACCCGAAATATTCTTTGCCCGGGTTAAAGACAGTACATCACGGATACTGGTATCCGGTGTCACGGTCAGGGGATCTTTAATCACGCCACTTTCATACTTTTTAACCAGGCGAACATGCTCAGCCTGAGTTTGATAGTCCATATTTTTATGGATAATCCCGATTCCCCCTTCCTGTGCCATGGCAATCGCTAAACGTGCTTCG
>JAOUOK010000347.1 GCA_029880425.1 Gammaproteobacteria bacterium | reverse complement strand
ATTTGATATATATAGAATTATTTTTTAGCACGTTGCCTCGCACTTCTTAGCAGAAACTTTCTCTTTAATCATTTCATGTGTTTTAACTTCGTTGTAACAGTATTCTGAACATTTACCTTTTTTGCCAGGTATACAAACAAAAATTTCGACCGGGCATTTTTCCTTACCCTTGCAGTTTTCTTTTTCGGCAACCCAGTCAGTAAAACCATCTTTATTTAAATCAGCTTGTTTTATGATTGGCCAATTAGTTTTATCTGGCCCGTATAAATCTTCCAGCATGTAGCGTATATCATCAGGCACCAGGTCTGCTGCGGGCAGTGCTGAACTGACAAATAAAGAAAATAAAATAACTGAAATTTTACTCAGCATACTTTTACTTGCGGTCTAGCACCACGAACCTGTGTGGATAAGCATTTTTCTCATCTTTTTCATGATGAATGCTTTCTGTTTCATTCCAGTCATTTAAATCAAACTCCGGGAACCAGGCATCACCTTCTAGCGTTGCTTCAACAAAGGTTAAGTACATGCGGTCTGCTTTAGGCAACATCTGCTGGTAAAAAGATGCGCCACCAATAATCATGACTTCATCAACATCACCGGCGGCTTTTAAGGCTTCATCGATGGAATACACAACGATGCAATCATCTGCCTGGTAGGATGGATCACGCGTGATAATAATATTGGTTCTTTGCGGTAATGGTTTTGCGCCAAATGATTCAAAGGTTTTTCGTCCCATCACGATAGGTTTACCCAGCGTGTTCTGACGAAACCATTTCATGTCATTCGGGAGTTTCCAGGGTAAGGTGTTTTCTATGCCAATAACACGATCTTCGGTCATGGCTGCAATCATTGAAATTTTCATTAAACCGCAACCACACCTTTGATATGTTCATGCGCTTCATAACCGACCAGTTCAAAATCATCAATGCTGAAATCAAAGATGTCTTTAATCCTGGGATTAATTTTCATCGTCGGTAAAGGTAAAGGATCACGACTTAACTGCAGATCCGTCTGTTCCATGTGGTTGGAATACAGGTGCGCATCACCGAGCGTATGCACAAAATCCCCGACACCTAGATCACACACCTGGGCAATCATCATGGTGAGCAAGGCATAGGAAGCAATATTAAATGGCACGCCAAGGAAAATATCTGCACTGCGCTGGTATAACTGGCAGGAGAGCTTGCCATCGGCGACATAAAACTGGAAAAACGCGTGGCATGGCGGTAATGCCATGTTTTCAATTTCACCCACGTTCCATGCACTGACAATCAAACGCCGTGAGTCAGGGTTGTTTTTTATTTGCTCAATCAGCTGGCTGATTTGATCAATATGCTGGCCGTTAGCGGCTGGCCATGAACGCCATTGCGCACCGTAGACCGGGCCCAGGTTGCCATCCTCGTCGGCCCACTCATCCCAGATACGGACTTTATTGTCCTTGAGATATTGAATATTGGTGTCACCCTTTAGAAACCAGAGTAATTCATGAATAATTGAACGCAGGTGAAGTTTTTTAGTGGTGACGACAGGAAAGCCTTCCGATAAATCAAATCGCATTTGATAACCGAAAACACTTTTTGTCCCGGTGCCGGTACGATCTTCTTTTAGAATGCCGTTATCCCTGACATGCCGCATTAAATCCAGATACTGCTTCACAAACGTCCCCTTTAAAATCTCGTTTTATTAGCAGGCTCCATTATATGCTCAATAGACGAGCAGACAAAGGCGAAAAAGCCGCTAACAAAAAAGCCGGATGTTTCATCATCCGGCTTATTCAAAAGTGGTTAAAATTTAAGCGCTTTTCGTGTTTTTGTGGACTAACCAGGCTAACACCAGGCCAAAGATAATCAGGGGTAAGGTTAATAGCTGCCCCATGGTGAGCCAGTCCCAGGCCAGGTAGCCAATATGCGCATCCGGGACGCGAACAAATTCAATTATGAAACGGAATACGCCGTAGCCAATAAAGAACAGGGCAATCGTTGCCATTCGCGCGCGCGGTTTTGAGCTAAACCACCACAACAGGATAAACAGTACCAAGCCTTCGAGAAATGCTTCGTATAGAGGGTTAGGGTGACGCGGTAATTTATCGGCTGCCGGGAAAATCATACCCCAGGGTAAATCGGTCGGCTTACCCCACAACTCGCCGTTAATAAAATTACCGATTCGTCCAAATCCCAGGCCCAGTGGAATAAGCGGTGCGCCAAAATCAAGAATATTAAAATAGCCTTTTTTGTATTTACGATTAAACAAGACCATCGCCAGCATGACACCCAGCAAACCACCGTGGAATGACATGCCACCCTGCCAGACCTGGAAAAGCATCAGTGGATTACTGATGAAATCAGAAAACGAATAGAACAATACGTAACCGACCCGGCCACCGAGAATCACGCCGAGGCCACCGTAAAACAGCAGGTCTTCTATCTGGTTATTATCCCAGTCCTTGTAGTGCCGGTTAGTTTGTAAACGTGCCAGCCACCATGCACTGAGAAAGGCCATGACATACATCAGGCCATACCAGTGTACGCTCCAGCCAAAAAGGGTAAAGGCGACGGGATCAAAATTAACGATCATTTTTTACTGGCTCCATTCTTTACATGGCAGATATAAGACTTGAGGTAATCGGTTTCTTTCATGGCGGGGTGAACCGGGTGATCCGGCCCCTGGTGACCTTGCTCTAAAACCTGGCAATCAACATTGGCGAGGTAAGAGGCCTGGCGAATTTCATTGAGTAACTGCTCGCGCCCAAGATGGTAAGAACATGATGCCGAAACCAGGGTGCCTTCATTCTTGACTAAGCCCATAGCCAGGCGATTAATGCGGCGATACGCCAGGCTGCCTTCTTTTAAATCTTTGCGGCGTTTAACAAAGGCCGGGGGATCTAAAATAACAACATCAAACTTTTCCTTATCTTCGGCTAAAGACTTTAATGCCTCAAAGGCATCACCTTCCATGGCTGTAAAGCGGTCTTCTTTATTATTTAACGCGGCGCTTTGTTTCGCGAGGTCAAGCGCAAAGGCAGATGCATCAACACAGGTGACCTCTTTTGCCCCTGCCTGTAATGCTTCAACACCCCAACCGCCAACATAGCTAA
>JAOUOK010000018.1 GCA_029880425.1 Gammaproteobacteria bacterium | reverse complement strand
TTTATTTTTGATCAATGAACACTACCAGGTCATCCAGCTCAAACTTAATCAACTCAATAAATTAAACAAGGCGGGGAAACTACGATTTTCAACAGCCACTGCATTTGAGCAATTTTACCCGGCAGCTTTAAACTGGAAAGCCAATTTCATAAAAGTAAAAGAAACTAACAAGTTAGAAAACTGGCGAAAAGATACCATTATTTATACCAAAGACCTTAAACCACAACTTGATAAAATTAATACTTTACTGCGTGCACTTGATTTAGCTATTGAGCAGTTTAGTAAAAAAGATTTAACAACTTTATCAGACATAGCTCAACTCCAGGTAAATTTTAGCTGGACTGCTGCACTTGCAGGATTACTAATACTCTTAACCGGATTTATTTTCCTGGTAAAACTTGTACTTACCCCGATTGAAAATGTTACCCATGCTTTAATAGATGAATCAAAAGGTATAAGCATCTCATCTCACAACCCATCAAATATTCTCGAAACAAACAACCTGATTAATGCATTTAATGAAATGCGCAGGCAAATTCGTTCCCGTACGAATGAGCTTGAATATCATGCCTTACATGATGAGCTAACCGGGTTAGCAAACAGAAAATTATTAAGTGAACGGTTAGACCAGGCAATTCATAATGCCCACCAGGAGAGAGGCTCGTTTTCCATGCTTGTCATGGATCTTGACCGTTTTAAAGAAGTCAACGACACTCTGGGCCATGAAGTAGGAGATAAACTTTTACAGAAGGTAGCCAAACGCCTGGTAACCTTATTACGTGAAGTAGATATTATTGTCAGGTTAGGCGGAGATGAATTTGCAGTTTTACTTCCCACGGCTCACGAGGAACAGGCAGAGAGAATAGCTGATAAAATCGTTATTGAATTCCAGAAAGTTTTCACAGTTAATAAAACGCCTCTTTATATTGGCCTGAGTATTGGTATTGCCGTTTTTCCTCAGCATGGAACCAGTTCACAAGCAATTCAACAACATGCTGATGCAGCAATGTATGTTGCTAAACGTAATAAGTCCGGCTATGCAATTTATAATTCTCAATATGATGATTACAGTGTCGGTAAACTCGCGCTTATTTCCGATCTCAGAAAAGCGATTGACAATAACCAGTTATTCATGGAATACCAGCCAATCATTGATATAAAGACAGGGCAAGTAATCAGTGCCGAGGCCTTACTTCGCTGCAACAGCTCTGATGGTGGAAAAGTTTACCCTGATGAAATTATCTCGATTGCAGAACAAACAGGATTAATTAACCCTATCACCTACTGGGTTTTTGAATCAGCTGCCAGATACATAAAAAGGCTCAAACAATCCGGAATTAAAATTAAAATCGCGATTAACTTATCGATATATAACCTCCAGGAAAATCACTTTATTGAAAACGTAATGAGGATTCTTAACCGGAATAGTGTTTCACCTTCAAACTTTATTATTGAAATCACTGAAAGCGTGATGATGACCAACCCTAAAAAGTCCATTGATATACTCACCCAGTTAAATGAGCTGGGAATTGAAATCGCGGTTGATGATTTTGGCACCGGTTATTCATCACTGGCCTATCTAAAACAACTGCCATTGTCTAAACTAAAAATTGATAAATCATTTATTATGGATATGATAGAAGATGATAATGACGCAATAATTGTGCGCTCAACTATTGACCTGGCACACAACCTTGAGATGAATGTCATTGCTGAAGGTATTGAAGAAAAAGAAATATTACAGCTACTTGCAAAACTGGGTTGTGAATCAGGGCAAGGTTATTATATTAGTCGGCCAAAAACAGAAGACGATTTAAAACAATGGATACTGGAAACCGATATGAAAAAATTAATTAATGGAATATCAAAGTAATGGATAAGGAAGAAATCAAACATCGGATACATGATTTGACTCTTGAGCATAAGGATCTCGATGATGCTATAACCCTAATGCAGGAACGACCTTTTATCGATGAACTACAAATGCGTCGAATGAAAACACGCAAATTAAAATTAAAAGAAGAAATTTTATTATTAGAAAGCAAACTTATTCCTGATATCGAAGCTTAATAACACAGTGGCATAATTTATGAGCAGCAATAAACGTAATTCAAACAGGGTTGGACTGGTTATTGAAATAAAACTAACCTGTGATGACAATTCAGAACATATTCTAAAATCACAAAACATCAGTGATACCGGGGTTTTTCTTGAACACAATGATAAACCTCTAGACTTACCGGTTGGTACACACGTAATTTTACAAGTATGTTCACAAATGGCTGAGGAGCCTCCTCCCCCGGTTCATGCCGAAGTTGTTCGTATCACAAATGAAGGAATGGGGCTTCATTTTATATTATAATCAGCATCCTTTTTACTACCTGAAGAAATATAGCCATGACTCATCCCTCGCCCCTTTCTGTTGAGCTGTTTGTCGCAACCGGCTGCAGCCATTGCCCGGTTGTTTTGAATGAGTTAAGCGAACAACTTAAAAAAGGGGCAGTTGCCTCGTTGAAAATAACCAATATCGCAGTTGATAATGAAAGAGCAACACAACTGAATATCCGTAGTGTCCCATGGTTTTCTATTGCCCATGATAGCAGCTTTATGATTTTTTCAGGTTCCCACACTCCTAAAGAAATCCGGCAATGGATTAAAATATCGCAGTCTGAAAATGGGATGCGGGAATTTGTAGAAGATGCACTGCGTAATGGTCAACTGGCTAGCGTTATCCAGGCTATTGAAATTGAACCAGCAAGTTTTGCTGCAATTATCAGCATGCTTAAAGATGAAGATACCAGTATGGAAATAAGAATTGGTCTGGATGCATTAATAGAGAGTTTTGCCGCAAGCCAGGTATTAAAGGATCATGTAGATGCGTTTAAAGATATTGCTCACAGTAATAACCTGCGACTTCAAATTGATGCATTACATTATATTGCCCTGGCTGGAAACAGTGAAGATAAGGTGTTTATACGTGAGTTCACGCAACATAAAGATCAACAACTTATAGATGCCGCGGTTGAAGCACTGGATACACTCGATGAATTAACCGCTTAACTAAAAACCTTCTTAAGCATTTAACTTATACTGAATCAACTGCATTCTTTAACAATATCTTATCAATCGGATAAGATAACTCAGCATGAAATGAAAAACGTGCCCGCAGTTTCTCAAACTGGTGTAAATATTCTTTTTCATAAAAGATGATGGCTTTAATATCTTTCATTTGCTGAACTGCCGCCATCAGTGTTTCCAGGTTACTTGTTCTGTCACGAAAGTCTGACTGAAAATTGAATTCTGCGACTATAACCTCATATTTATTTTGTTTAAGACTACGTAAAGCCTTACGCATACTGGTCACAATTTCTACCTGGTATCCACTGGCAGTATATAATTCACTAAAATCCGGGTAACCACCCAGCTCGGTTATCACAAGTAATGATTTATTTTTGTTCACTTCACTTTTTTCTCTGGAAATTCACTTAAAGACCTTGAAAAGATTGTCTGCCGCCACCAGACTCTATATTCTTGGCGGCTGCAGGAGCCAGGGTAAGAATTTTACATTCTGATTGATATTGAAGATAGGTTTTCTCTCATTATTATGTTCCTCCGTCACTATTCAAAAATTTAAGGACCAGGAGTTAGTTATGCCTTACTTTGTTTACAAAATTGCACCGGGTATCAGCAAGATAGTAAAAAACCTCGAGCAAATGGACGATTTTGAGAAATTTAAAGATGCCAAAAATTATGCCAAGGAGCAACGCCAGCAAGATAGTGAAAGCGGTTACACCTATAAAGTCATCTTTGCTGAAAATAATATTGAAGCTGAAGAAAAACTTCAGGAACAGCGTGAAGAAACCATTTTACGTGAGTGGGAAAAATAGTCTTTTTTAAGCAATACGATAATGGATGAAGATAAATATAGGGAAACCTACCGTTCGGTTATTCCACTACAATGCCCTTTTGAAAAAACCCTGAACTCGCGCCGCTGTATCTGTACAGAAATGAAACGTGTTCACCTGGCTGATCGTGAATGCGTAAGCTGCAAGGAAAAAATAGCCTGGCAAAACTGTTATGACTTTATGGCGTTACTGCGTAAAAATGCAAAATTTGCATTGAAGCTTACTGAAGTTGATGGACCACTTCCGCATGGTAAAGAAATCAAGGTCCAGAATGGCAGCGTACTTGGTTTGCAGAAACTATTTCAGCCGGAAGATGAAGGTAAACCCAATATTAACCAGCTGTTAAACAAGGCACTAGAAAAATACCAGCTATTTGAAAATTTACCACTCGATCAATTAATGCAATCGATCGTTCATTTCAAAGCACGCGAAACCCGCAAAGACAAAAAAAGATAATGTTTTAGAGTAATCACGCATAGCGAGAAGTTAAAGTACAAGCTCAAAATAAACGAGAAAGCGAAATGTACATCAGTACATGAGCATTACGAGTTGATTTTGAACGCAGTAATTTGACTTCGCAGCATGCGTGATTAGGGGTTTTTGTGCCAATCGTAAGAACAATCTAGATGCTTACGAATTTCAATCACACCATCCAGCCCGTTTTCTACAATAATTTGCAGCGGGATCTTGTTATTTAATTTCTTACTACGTTGACGAATCCAGATTTTTCCCATTTGTGGATTATGGGGATAGGATGTTCTGAGTGCATCCGTGATTCCAACGATATGCTCAAGGCGTTCATTCAGTTCAGGACTCTCTGGAAAAGGGGTATTCTCCCTGTAACGACGTAAAGCACGTGTTGGTGTTTTTTCCGGTAGCGCCAAAAGCGAAATAATTTCTGCGGATGATAGTCCCCATCCATCCAGTATCGCCATGATCTTGCCGGTTAGAAGAATCTGTTCATCTAGAGTCATGCTATGCATGATGGACCTCAATATCATTTACTTATGAAATAAAACTTATTTTATAACCCTTTGAAAAATCAGTTATTAAATAATCATTCACTCATTGTACAATATATGGCCGAAATATACTTTGCATAATAACGATTATCACGCCGGTCAGAAGCTTAAAAAACTTGCGCAATAATCCTGATCCAGGCTAAAAAACTGGCGGGCCATATGCTTAAATGCAACAGTGAAGAAATTGGAGAGTGTTACAGGTATTCAAACCGCTTTTAATCAATACGAATAAATACCGCAGAAAAATCAATGTTCATCATAGTTTGTTCAGATAAAGCGTCGTATACCACTTTCAGAAATTCAAGGTTCTGATCAATATTTCGGGCAAAATTATACATAATATAAACAATTTTCTTTTTTAATTTATCAAGCGTCATATCCTGTTCTGTTCCGGCCTCTAAATAAATCAATGTTCGTAAGATAGATAAACGCAGCAGCAACATTTGTACGTAAGTAAATGGATCAGGCATACTGACAAACCATTCACGATATAAACAGTTAAGACTATAGCGGGTAATAGCCTTATCAACATATTGCTGGGCATCACTGTCTAGTGAATTTCTAATGCTGGTTATTTTATCCGCCAGTATTTCAGGGATACTTTTTGTTTCATCGTTGTAATATTGAATTATTTTCTCATATAGGACACTAATCTTTTCAGCTCCGGCCTGTTGCAGCTTTATCGACAAAACTGAATGCACCACAATCATATTAAGCAGTGAGCCAGCATCATAGCTTTTAATAAATGTACCCAGCCTTGTCACAAACTCTGGTTCAGCATATGTGGCCATGACAGACTCTATCTGCCCCTGTCCGGGCTTAGCACAACCACGATGATAAAATTCTGATAACTTATTTGCCATGTTCACCAGCGTGTACAAACGTGTTTCCAGCTCCTGCTCTTCATTCGCCATCGTGAGCATAAAATTTTCACGTACATATACGAAATTTCCGGAATAAAAATCATCATCCTGCTGTGAAAGTTCACGCAAAACAGGATAGTTTTTACCTCCTGGAAGTTCAGTGGGTTTGAAACGGTTAAATTTCAACAGTTCGGTATCATCAATACAACGTCTGACAACTTCCGGACAGGATAGTGCTGCACTTAATTCAACACTGTCTGCTGTCCGTGATATAACACGTGGAAACATGGTACATACATTACCTAATAGCTTTTCTCCATATTTTGCATGGACATAACATAAACCCTCGTCATCCAGCATTGAACAAAAACCCGTATCTGCCATTCGAACAAAAGCGTAATCATGTTCGCTAACTACGGGACGGGTATTAAGATAAATCCTTTTCTCGAAAATATTTTGTTCATCTTTATCGGCTGACATCACATTTTTCAGCAACTCATAATGTTGCTGATCTATTTTCACTTCCCAGTTTTGACAACAGGTATCTTCACATTGTGCACCAAGGCAGGAAAAGCCTGAGAATGATGCGGGCGTTTTATATTTAACAGGCATTATAAGTTGGAAACTGATAATTTTTGCGAATTCGTCTTATTCATACTAATCGGTTGAGATTGCTGGGGTTCTATGAAGTTGACCAGTATCATACCGCTAAATTTTTTCCCTTTATAAAGTTCAACACGAAATATTTTCTCATCCCTGTCGATTGAAAAGCGGGGTTTAATCTGTTTCTTTTTAATTAATAAGCCATTTTCATTTACTGTACCGTGCTTCGCATAACCAATAATATTTACCCTGTAGTCACTTCCAGCTAAAACTCGAAAATTATTTTTAACATTTATTTCTTCTCCAATATTGATATCTTTTTCAATACCATCAACCTGTATTTTTATTGAATTCAGTTCATAATCATAATCAAAGTACTGCGGTTTAAGCGAGGTGACATGGCGATTTCCATAACGGATTTTTAATGACTCCTGGTTACCGACAACTGCAATAAGCGGATTATTCTTTTTATATTGAAGTGAAGCATCCCGTTTTAAGGGAATATAGTTCAGGGAACGGCGTGCTTTTTCAACATTTAGATTAATACGGTTATTGTACATAGATATTTTCAGGTTATGTCCTATTTTCCGGGAGACATCATTCATTGTTAAATTAAATCCCCTGTTATAAGTAATCCCCATCTCTTTCATGAAACCTTCTACAGCAAGCAAATGATAATAGGTTCGTTCATCTGTTAAAAAGCTTTTACTTGCTTCAACTGCAAATGCAGGCCTGTTATTTTTTATAGCGAAATAGGTCAGTGTTTTTTCCATTTGCACATTACCATTTTTGGTATTTGTATTCTTCACATAAAAATATTTCTTCTTGTTTTTCAAATGACTGTTGATATGCTGTTGAACCTTATCGGCAATTTTTTTCAACTCACCATATTCAGCAATATCAATTTTTTTCTGGTCAATAATAATGCTTTGACCCCAGCGTTCAGGATTATGCATTTTGTTAATATATTCTTTTTTATAAAAACCGCTTCCATCATGCAAATTCAAAATAATATCAACCTGCTGATCTAAAATTATTTTTTTAATTTTCTGTACTTGTTGAAATTCAGGATCATTTTCTGAAAGTGAACTAAACTTACGATTCATGTCACCATGCACGCCCCGGCTGCGCCTGATAATACTTTCGAAGTTAAGATTAGGAACGACCCAAACATTACCTTTAGTAACTTTATAACTGGTTACCAGCATAGATGCCGCCGTAAAGCCTCCCGGTTCATCACCCTGTATACCACCAATCACCAGCAAGGTAGGCCCCGAATTTTTTGATTCTATTTTATGAAGTGAAAACTGAAGAGGTTCAGAAAAACAGGAAATACTGAAAAAACATGCAAACAATGTAAAAACATATTGTTTTGACATGTTCATACAACCTTTATATGCCATGGTTCATAACGCACCCCTGTCTGGTTTTCTTTTGTATAGCGTAAGTCAATATATTTTAGCTGGATTAACTTTTTATATTCCTCGGTATGTGAAAACTCGGCAGTAAAATTTAATGTGCCATATCCTTTTTTACCTACATCAAAGTCACCGATACCATGGTAAGAGTGTCCCGGTGGTGCTAATGAACGGGAAGCTAATGAAAGGTTACCATTACTAGCATCAAGTTTAGCCAAAAAAAGTTGAAACTGCTTAACGACACTTCGAACACCGGATGTCAGTATTAATTCTGGCCCAACATCTTTTTTTAACTGTTTGAATTTTTCCAGTGCTTCACCCTGAAATAAGTAATGTCCACTACCTGCAATTTTTACCGTTTCTTTTTTATTTATTTTTGAAGTCAGATCTTTAATAACTTTATTACCATAAAAACCATACTCGTTTGCATCATAAAAAAACAATTCATCGATCAGCGCCAGTTCTTTTTTGCTGAACTTTCCAATATTTGGGTAACGATGAGAATATAAAATCATGTCATCAAAACTAACCAGGTTAAAATTTGCATAACCGACTGTTTTTTGAACACGTAATATTTTGCTGAGAACCTGCTTGAAAATCCCATATTTTTCTTTACTCAGAAAAAAATCATCTGAAAATGTCTGGTTAAAGTATTTAACCTTACGCAGATTATCCTGAACGGCAAAATCCTGCTCAGCAGGATCACTTTCGATGACCGTTACAACAGGAGAATGCTGTTCAGATTTAACATTTGTTAACTTTTTTTCTTCTTTACCAGTAAAAAAAACTGAAGCTGATGACCCCAGTAATAATGTTGTGGCCCCTGCTTTTATAATTTTTCTTCTTTTACGATTAACGCTCATTTATAAGTTCCGTATTAACACTTACAAGTTAAAGGGTATTGTGGCCCGAGATTTAATTATTTTCTAGTGAAAAGGTGAAATTACTCGTTAAAGTATTACAATTAATTTAACTATCGCATAGAAAACATAGCTAAACCATAATTTTTAAAATGTCATATAAAATTTTACAACAAACAGATTCACAGCTTGCCCATCTTCAGTTTGAAGGGCTCTTCCAGGGACAAAACGTTACATGGGATACACATTTTTTTACTTTGCAGGGTTACCAGTCACTAAACATAGATGTAAACCAGGCATCCAAGCAGTTTATTGACATCAAACCGATTGATTCTAATCATTTGAAATTAACAATTGCATTAAAAATCCCCGAGATTAATCATCAAAACATTCAAAAAATGATGATAATGATTAAGCAATATAAAAATTTGTCCCTAGGACGCCATGAGTATGGTTAATATAAACATACATTAATAGAAGGTTTATTTTATGCCAAGACTTGTATCATTATCGCGTGCAGCAAAACTCGTTGGAATCTCACGTGGTGCATTGCAAAAGCACATCCATGACCATGAACTTGAAAGTTTTGAAGGCCAGGTTAGCCTGGATGATATAGAAAGATTATTTCCTGATGCCGAGATAGAGGATAATCATATTATTGAAGATCTTGAAAATATCGTTGAGCAAGCTCTCAAACGTGCACACGGCAGAAAACTAGCGACGCTATTAGCACCTGACTCCTATACCCTGGCAGCCAGGTTGCAATCTATCACCAAAGAACACGCGCATACGAAAAATCAGGTTAATGAACTCATAAACCTGCTAACAACTATCAAGGGCACGATAACAGGGCTAGCCGAAACATCAGACACCCCCGTCCTGTTTGAAGATTTAAACAACTTAATCAATGATGCTATCGAAAAAATCCACGTTCCCATAATGAAACCTGCTCCACTACTGGAAAAAGATAACCTACTAAGAGTTATGGCAGCACAGGTTCATATTAAAAACTCAGGCCATGAATTTTTTGTTGATGGCACCAATTCTATTCTTGAGGCTGGTTTAAGCACCGGGCTGGCTTTAAATTATGGATGCAGCAATGGCAACTGCGGAAAATGTAAGGCAAAACTTATTTCAGGTGAAATCAAGAAAACCCGACCGCATGATTTTGTTTTTTCCGAGAGTGATAAATTACAAAATTATTTTTTATGTTGTTCAAATACCGCAATCACAGATATTGAAATTGAAGCAGACGAAGCTGGCAGTGAAAAAGATATCCCTGAGCAACTAATTTCAGGCAAGGTAAAAAAAGCAGAACAGTTATCTGATGATGTAATGATTTTAAATTTAAAAACACCTCGCACTAAACGCCTGCGATTCCTTGCCGGTCAGAATGTTATATTGAGTCGAGGCGACCTTGAGCCTTTGGAGTTACCCATTGCAAGCTGCCCCTGTGATGATATGAACATACAGTTTCACATTCTGCGTAGTGAGCACCCGTTTATAAATTATATCTATAACGATTTAAAAAGCTCGGACGCTATCCATATCAAAGGGCCAACAGGCTCATTTATTCTTGATGAAAATTCAAACTTGCCGGTCATTTTTATCGCATTTGATACTGGCTATGCCCCGATCAATAGTTTAATTGAACATGCCGTAACTTTAGAGCATGCAGAGTTTATCCACCTGTACTGGGTACATAATGGAGACAGACCTTATATGCATAATCAGTGTCATGCATGGGAAGATGCGCTTGATAACTTCAGCTACCAGCCCATCCCGTACCAGGGTGAAGTTAATTCTGAAAACACCCAGGAGATACTTAACGTACTTGTTAGTGATTACCCGGACATTTCAAATAAGAATATTTATCTGTGTGGTGCAGAAAATATGGTCAGGCAAACTGAAAATATTTTACTTGACCATAATGCGAATAAAGAACTGTTAAAAATACACGCATTAAAAATATAACAGGAAAACTTAGTCTTCGTCGTCGCCCATCCAGCCCTGGAGAGCATCCATAATTTTTTTCGCCTGGTCTTTGCTGGAGATATTAAATTTTGATTTAAATTGATACTGCCCGTTCCGTTTCTGGTAACGACGAATACTGTACTTATCAGGCCCCCATTCACCCTTGGTTCTATTTAAATCCTGGTACTTAAAGATAATTGTTGACCAGGCACCCCGAGTTAAAATAACTTTGTCCAGTTCCCTGGATACTAACTCACCACCATCTTCATAATTTACTGTAAGTTCATCAATCTCAGATGACATAAGGGTTGCTCCTTAAATAATTAATCTATATTGTTGCTCAAATAAAATTATAACCGAAAAGCAAACGGCACAAAAGTTATTAATTCATTATGCTTAAGAAAAATATTGACGCCACTGAAGCGCTTATGGGTTTGCTATTACTATTACCTGGAAGTGAAATGTATATCACCATGACTATACCCATACTTACCCGTTTGTCTATGCCCTGGCATGCAAAGCTGTGTTGGCCTGCTTGCAAATATTTAATTA
>JAOUOK010000346.1 GCA_029880425.1 Gammaproteobacteria bacterium | reverse complement strand
GAAGTTGAATCAGCACAAAAAGAAATTCTCACTATAGCGCGTCGTATGGCCGAAACCGGTGAAATTAATTTAGGCGGTAGTGGCGGCGATGACTACATCTAAAGTTGCAGATGCTGACAAGCTAACCGCTTACGAACGCTGGGAGTTACCACTTGTCAATGGGCCAACTGTTTCATCTACTGCAGCTGAGTTAGAGAGCATTCAGGAACAGGCCTATAAAGAAGGGTATGCCTCCGGGCAAAATAAAGGTTACGAAGAAAAAAAACGTGAATTAGAAAATATTATCACGGCTTTTCGTATGGTGATGGATACAATGACAGCACCGTTAAAAGAGCTGGATGATGAAATTGTTAACCAGATGACACAATTATCATTGGCAGTTGCGAAACAAGTCGTGCGTCGTGAACTACATACTGAAGAAGGTGAGATAGTTGGCATCGTGCGTGAAGCCATGAATGCTTTGCCGGCAAGCACCCGAAAGATTACCTTGCATATTCACCCTGAAGATGCCGAACTAATTCGTCAGGCTTTTTCATTAGGTCGTGAAACTGAATCAGATGAATTACTTTGGCGCTTAGCTGAAGATCCGCTTATTACACGTGGTGGTTGTAAAATATCAAGCGAAAACTCACGTATTGATGCCACTGTTGAAGGCCGTTTAAACCGTATTATTAATAACCTGTTAGGCGGTGAACGGGAATCAGATGAATAATGCTATTAACAGTTTACTTGAACAACACCAGGATAACTGGAAGATGCAGTTATCCCAGTTACAAAAACGTGTAGAACAAATTGATCCCATTGCCGTCGAAGGTCGTTTAAACCGTATGGTCGGTTTAACGCTTGAAGCGGTCGGTTGCCAGGCGGTGATTGGTTCGCGTTGCCTGGTGCAGAGCCAAAGTAGTAAACCCGTTGAAGCAGAAGTGGTCGGCTTTTCAGGAGAAAAACTTTTTTTGATGCCAACAGGAAACATTCGCGGTATTCACCCTGATGCAACAGTCATTCCTACCCACCAGATTTATGAAGCGAATGTAGGTGATGCTTTACTTGGCAGGGTGCTTGATGGTCGCGGTGTGCCGATTGATGAAAAAGGACCGTTAATTACACATGAACGACGTGCTTTAACCGGTGAGCCTATTAATCCATTAAAGCGACAACCGATTAATACACCACTTGATGTTGGGGTTAGAGCAATTAATAGTTTATTTACCGTGGGGCGTGGACAACGTATGGGCTTATTTGCCGGTAGTGGTGTTGGTAAAAGTATGTTGTTAGGCATGATGACCAGGTTTACTTCAGCTGATGTTATCGTTGTTGGGCTTATCGGTGAGCGTGGACGCGAAGTAAAAGAATTTATCGAAGATATCCTTGGTGAAGAAGGTATGGCACGTGCGGTTGTCGTTGCAGTTCCTGCTGATCAACCTCCGGTAATGCGAATGCATGGTGCTTACCAGGCGACCAGTATAGCCGAACATTTTCGTGATGAAGGTAAAGATGTTTTATTGCTGATGGATTCGTTAACCCGTTTTGCCCAGGCGCAACGTGAAATTGCTTTAGCCATTGGTGAACCACCGGCAACGAAAGGTTATCCACCTTCTGTATTTGCGCAATTACCTCAACTTGTTGAACGGGCAGGTAACGGAGAGCAGGGTGGTGGATCAATTACCGCTTTTTACACTGTGCTAACCGAAGGTGATGATCAACAGGATCCGATTGCCGATAGCGCTCGCGCCATACTTGATGGGCATATTGTGCTATCACGCGAGCTTGCTGAAAGTGGTCATTATCCGGCAATTGATGTTGAAGCGTCTATCAGTCGTGCTATGAATGCCGTGGTATCGGATGATCATATATTCGCAGCTCAAAAATTCCGTCAGACATATTCTGTTTACCAGCAAAATAAAGACTTAATCAGTGTTGGGGCCTATGCTGAAGGGTCAAACCCTGAAATCGATGAAGCAATACGCTTACATAGCAGCCAGCAGGAATTTTTAAGACAAGACAGGCAACAAGCGGTGAACTGGAATTCAAGTCTCGAACAATTAGCCGGGATATGGTTAAACGCACAACAACAAGTTACAGAACCGGTTGATGCACCGTTAGTACCAACTTTTTAATTATTAAACGTAATTAATTAATTTAAAGGAAATTGTAATGGCAGTGAAACGTTCACAACGATTTAAACCTATTCATAATCTTGCACAGCAAAGTGAAGATGTGGCTGCACAAACGTTAGGTAAAATCCAACGTGAATTATCTGAGCATCATGTAAAGCTTTCCGAGCTTATGGCATATTACCAGGATTATAGAACGCGTTTTAACCAGGAAGCTGAAAAAGGCATGAGCATTAGCCAGGTTCAGAGTTATCAAAAGTTTATTTCACAACTGGAAATTGCCATTACTGAACAAAAAAAACATATTTCCCGTATGACCGAAGCCTGTGATTCAAGTCGTGTAGACTGGAATACTGAACGGCAAAAAACGCAGGTTTTAAAAAAAGTTATCACGCGTTATGAAAAGCAGGAACAACGAGAACTTAACAGGCAGGAACAGCGCCGTTCAGATGAGTTTGTTGCCAACCGTTTTTGGCACAAGGATAAATAATGTTTCACTTAATACGATTCTCGTTTTAAGTTCTCTTCATTAATGTCATAGCTCCAATCTTGGCACAACCTTTGCTATTTCTATGTATGAATAGATTTTTTACGCGAGGATGCCATGTCTATACAGAATAATTCGATACAAGTGACACCATCAGCGGCTGCTGGTGTACAACAATCTAAGCTTTCATCAGTTGATTCTGCGAGTAATCCGGCTAACAGTGAAGATTTAGACGGTTTTACTGCAGTGTTTGCCAGCTATATTGAAACTGAGCCTGCCGCAACAGAACAACAAATGGAAGAAAACCTCGGCCAGTTATTGAACCAGCTTTTGCCAGGGGCAACGGTAGATGATGGCAATACTTTGCCGCAAGCTGATAAAACTGCGATGTGGCAAGCACTTATGTTACTCCAGCCTGCTGAAGAAGTTATTTCAAATCCATCATCTCAGCAAATTCAGACAATGGGTTTGTTAGATAGGCAACATAAGCCCGTTTTGAATCCGG
>JAOUOK010000345.1 GCA_029880425.1 Gammaproteobacteria bacterium | reverse complement strand
ATTATTATTTCTTTATTTAATTAGCTGATTTCATTAGTCGGCGTTAGCTATTCGTGGTGTACTTGATATGCGTGGTGTATTAGAAATTATAGTGCCGCCACCCAGGCACTCCTCACCATCATAGAACACGATAGCCTGTCCGGGTGTAATAGCCCATTGTGGTTCGTCAAAGCTAATATGCCATTCTTGTGTTTGTTCGATATATTCAACTAAACAGTTTGCATCTTGTTGTCGGTAACGTGTCTTGGCTGCACAACGAAAAGACAGGGCGGGTGCTTCTCCCCGGACCCAGTGCATGTCATTCGCTGAACATTCTTTATGATGTAGCAAAGGATGATCATTTCCCTGGACAACGATAAGAATGTTATTTTCTAAATCTTTATCCGCAACATACCAGGGAGTATCACTAAAATCTTTTAAGCCACCAATACCTAATCCCTGGCGTTGCCCTAATGTGTAGTACATCAGGCCATCATGTTTACCAACGGTAACACCATCCGGTGTTTGCATTTCACCGGGTTGAGCAGGTAAATATTTTTGTAAGAAAGCTTTAAAATCGCGCTCGCCAATAAAGCAAATGCCGGTACTGTCTTTTTTATTATAAGTAATTAGATTATTGTCTTCAGCAAGGCGACGAACTTCTGGTTTTTCGAGTTCTCCGACAGGGAACAGGCTTTTTGCCAGTTGCTCTTGACCCAGTGTATATAAAAAGTAAGTTTGATCTTTGTTATTGTCGACACCTTTAACGAGTTTATACACATCGTCTTCAAAACGTATACGCGCATAATGGCCGGTTGCAATCTTTTCAGCGCCTTGTGAAATGGCATAATCAAGAAAAGCTTTAAACTTGATTTCTTTATTACAAAGAATGTCCGGGTTAGGTGTTCTGCCTGCTGCATATTCCTGTAAGAAATATTCAAAGACACGATCCCAGTATTGGTCAGAAAAATTAACGCCTTGCAGGTCTATCGATAAAGTATCGCAGACTTTCTGAGCATCACTTAAGTCTTGTTCAGCGGCACAGTAGCCATCTTTATCATCACCTTCCCAGTTTTTCATGAAAAGGCCGTGTATTGAATATCCCTGCTGTTTTAGTAATAAAGCAGCAACAGATGAATCGACACCACCGGACATGCCGACAAATATATTTGAATCGTTTTTAAGTGCCATGCTATTTATAGTTCAAGTTTTCCTAACCAGTCACTGACTTCCTTAACTAAAGCATCACCGCGATCTGTAATATAGTGATCAGCTTCAGGAACAATACGTTGTTCTGACTGTTTTACACCTGTAGCTTTAATCATTTTTAAGCGCGTAGGTGCAGCTTTTAGTACAGCTTTAAATTCCTGTTGCCCGTAAATATCTAACACGGGAATTTTATACTTATCCAGTGGTAATGGCTTTTTCATATATTGTTTAAAATCAGTTGCCCCCATTCCAATGCCAATATAAGCATCGATATCTTTGCCGCCTGTTTTATCAAACCAGGCCATACTCATATGTACACTGCAGCTGTGTGCAACAAGAACAATATTTTTAATGTTTTTACTTTTTAAAAATTTAATTGCCGCTTCTATTCGCGGAAATGATTCAGGGAAAAGAGGAACATAGTCATAATATTTTGCATCTTTTTCAAGCACAGGCATCTGGATTGATAACGTATGCCAGCCTGATTCGGGTAATCCAATTCTTAATGGACGTACAACATCTTTCCAGTTTGGATGATAGCCTCGACCATGCATAATTATGACTGCACCTTTTGGTTTTTCAGCATCTGTTTCCATATATATAGAAAGAAACTTGTTTTTACCATCGGATAAATATTCAGGTTCACCATCCATAATTGAATCTATAATTTCATCTGCAAGACGTTTTTCACGAGCAAGATCAGATGCCTGGACCGAAAAGAGGACAGTTGAAAGGAGTAACGACAAAATAAATTTTATATTCATAGTAAGAACCTTGCTGTTTATTATATATCTTTAACTAAACTCAATGGATACTTATTGCCATTAAGGAAATCTTCAATTGATTGTATTACAAGAGGACTTCGTAAATTATTTTGTTCACGAATTTCTTTTTCTGTTAACCAAAGTGCCTGCTTAATCCCATCATCTAATTGTTTATCTTTATGTTCTTTTAAAATATCTCCGACAAAACAAATTCTTAGATAAGTTTCACCATTATCATGTATCCAGCGATAGATACCACTGATATATGCAGGGGCAAATTCCCAACGTGTTTCTTCCATTGTCTCACGAATTACTGCATCCAGTAGTGACTCATTATTATCTAAGTGGCCTGCAGGCTGGTTTATTACCAGCTCACCGTTGACGTTTTCCTCTACCAGCAGGAATTTTTCGTCGTGATGAATGATTGCCGCGACGGTGACGTGTGGTGCCCAGTAATTTAATTGCATTTGCTTCTTTTACAAGTTGTTCCGGAGTAGGAATTTTACGCCATTCTCCAGGTAATAAGCCATCTATTGTAAATTTACCAATGGAAAAACGGACTAAACGCAGAGTAGGGAAGCCAACGGCTGCTGTCATGCGTCGGACTTGTCGATTTTTTCCTTCAGTAATGGTTAATTCACACCATGATGTTGGTATAGCAGCACGGTAACGAACGGGGGGAACACGTGGCCACAGATCCGGTTCTTTGATTTTTTTTGCTTTTGCGGGAAGTGTTACACCATCTTTTAAGTCAACGCCTTTTTCCAGGCTGGCCAGTGCCTCATCAGTGATTTCACCCTCAACCTGGACCCAGTATGTTTTAGGTTGCTTATGTTTAGGGTGACTTAAGCAATGCTGGATATTTCCTTCATCTGTAAGAATGAGTAGTCCTTCGCTGTCATGATCAAGTCGGCCTGCGGGGTAGAACTCTTTTTCTGTAATGAATTCTGAGAGCGAGGTATGCTTTTCGTGTTTACTGAACTGGCTGATTACACCGTAAGGCTTGTTAAATAAAATTAATGACATGAATTAATTTTACATGGATTTGGGATTAGCTAATATGGCCAGGCAAAAATATACCCCGGCCAGGTAATTGGTCGAGGTACTATTGGTAAATTTATATTGAAAGATTTAGTGCTGAGTACTGCTTATTTGATTA
>JAOUOK010000017.1 GCA_029880425.1 Gammaproteobacteria bacterium | reverse complement strand
ACTGACTCTCATTGGAGCGGGTACCCCTGCAGTAGCAGCTGATTCCTCATCGGCCTATGAGGGAAGAAGGTTGTACGTTTCCTACTGCCAGCTCTGTCACGGCACTGAAGGCAAAGGAGATGGGCCCCTGGCAAAAGCAATGAAAATCAGTCCGGCAAACCTGAACACCACGGTGCGATCACGGAGTGATACCATCCTCACCAAGATCATTACAGGTGAAGGCCGGCAGACCATAACTGGCCGTGATCGTCATAACCTGCTCAGTGAAGCCATGCCGGAGTGGAAGAATGTATTTACTGGCTCACAGGTCAAATCCCTGATTGCTTATTTACGTTTTCTGGGACGGAGTAAATACCAACTAATGGGTGATCCTGAGCATGGTATGCAGATTTACCAGAAGTATTGCCAGGTCTGTCACGGTGTTGAGGGGGAGGGTGATGGAATTATGACGAACCTGATGGGAATTATGCCGATGGACCTCACTAACCCTAACGAGACAGAAAGCTTTAGTAATGAAGAAATAGCCAAGAGTATCCTCGATGGCAAGAAGCGGTATATGCCGGCATGGCGCGGTATTCTTAGCCAGGCTGATGTTGAGGCAGTGGTCAGTTATATTCGGTTGCTATCACATTTTTGAGCCCGCTTTTGACTCTATATTTTGATTCCATTTTTGACTCCAGGAAAAGTCAAAAATACTCAACCTGTAATAAGGGCAGGAAACGGTCAGTAGATAACTATATGTTTATACAAGTGTTTAATATCAGACACTTTTCTGATTTTTCTTGATATAAGTCAAGTAATTCATTACCTATGCGGCGTATCGTCAAAAAAGTAGATCAACTCCATACTAAAAATTGTTAAATAATAAAAACTCTCTGCATTCCTAATTGGAGGATGTTATGAATTCCTTTACAAAACGCACACTTACAGTCTGCACCGGGTTATTGCTAGGTCTGTCAGTATCGACAGCAGCATGGTCGGCAAAGACACTGGATCAAGTAATGAAAGATCGTGGCCTGACGCAAAAAGATATTCTGGCGGCGGCAAAAACCTATACACCTACGGGTGGTCGTGATGAATACCTGGCATTCAGTTCAGGTGGCCAGAGTGGCCATGTTATCGTATACGGTATTCCGTCAATGCGTATTTTGAAGTACATCGCAGCCTTCACCCCAGAACCCTGGCAGGGTTACGGTTATGATGATGAGTCAAAAAGAGTGTTATACCAGGGTAAACTTGATGGTGAAATCAAGTTTGGTGATACCCACCATCCTGCATTCACAGAAACAAAGGGTGAATACGATGGTAAGTACCTCTTTATCAATGATAAAGCTAACCCGCGTATTGCTGTCATCGATCTACATGACTTCGAAACCAAGCAGATCGTATCCAGTCCTTTCTACAAATCATCACACGGTGGTGCTTTTGTAACGCCAAATTCAGAATATGTTATGTCTGCAGCCCAGTATGCAGCACCGCTTAGTAACGATTTTGTTCCACTGGAAGAGTTCAATGACAAATATCGTGGTGGTGTGACCTACTGGAAGTTTGACACGAATAAAGGTCGTATCAATGAAGATCAATCATTTACATTTGAGCTTCCTCCTTACAGCCAGGACCTTTCTGATGCAGGTAAAAACGCCAGTTATGGCTGGGGTTTCACTAACTCGTTCTGTTCTGAACGTTATGTAGGTGGTGAAGGTCGACCTCCATTCGAAGCGGGTTGTTCTGCGAAAGACACTGATTTCCTGCATGTCACAAACTGGAAGAAAGCTGCTGAACTGGTTGCTGCCGGAAAAGTAAAAAAAGTTAATGGTTCTTACCTGATCACAATGAAGCAGGCTGTAAAAGAAGGTCTGTTATACCTGATCCCTGAACCAAAGAGTCCTCATGGTGTTGATGTTAGCCCGGATGGTTCGCATATCATCATTTCAGGTAAACTCGATAGCCATGCATGGGTTTATAGCTGGAAGAAAATTAAACAAGCGATCGATAGTAAAAATTTCGCAGGTAAAGATGATTACGGAATTCCTATCATCGCTTTGAAAACCGCTTTGCATAAGCAGGTTCAAGTTGGTTTAGGACCACTCCATACTCAGTATGATTCAAAAGCATGTACTGTTTATACCTCTATCTATGTAGATTCAATGATTACCAAGTGGGACTACTGTAAAGGTAAAGTGCTGGATCAAATTCATATCCATTACAACGTAGGTCACCTGATGACAATGGAAGGTGATTCAGTCAGTCCTGATGGTAAATACCTTGTTGCATTAAACAAGCTTGCGATTGACCGTTTTAACCCTGTTGGACCATTACACCCACAGAATCACCAGTTGATCGATATCAGTGGTGACAAGATGGAGCTGCTGTATGATATGCCGCTTCCATTAGGTGAACCGCATTACTCGGTAGCCATCAAGGCTGATAAGTTAAAACCTGGCGTACGTTATAAGTCTGGTTGGAATAGTCGTACCGACAGTCGCTCCAAGTATAAAACTCGTGCTGGTCGTGAAAAGATTGTACGTAAAGACGGTGTCGTACATGTCTATGGAACAGTGATTCGTTCACACATTACACCTGAAATTATCCAGGTTGAAGAAGGTGAAACGGTTTCTATCCATCTGACTAACCTGGAACGTGCAGAAGATGAAACACACGGTTTCGCGGTATTTAACGAAAACGTGCAGTTATCTATCGAACCGGGTAAGACCGCATCAGCCACATTCAAGGCTGATAAAGCAGGTGTATTCCCTTATTACTGTACAGAGTTCTGTTCAGCGCTTCACCTTGAAATGCAGGGTTACCTGTTAGTAACACCGAAAGGTTATAAAGCCAAAGCCGGTAAGATGGAAGAAGGACAGGCTTATAGCAAGGCTGATTATGACAAGCAGGTGAAAACCAATGTTGATACCCAGGCGGTTATTGACTCAGTGGTTGGCTTTATCACCAGTCATAACTACAAGGACTTCCCAACAGTTGTCGCACTGGTTGAAGACGCAACAGACCAACTGGGTTTTGCTTCTGAAGCCAAGAAGAAAGCTGAGGGTTACGCTAAGAAAGGTGACTATCAGAATGCTACATTGTGGGCTGGTCAGCACTGGCAGTACCAGGTTAAGACGGCTGACCTGGGGCTGCGTGCCAAAACATTCCTTGAAGAGAATGGTGCAGTTAAAGTTAAAAAATAGTTATAAAACTATTTAATCGAGAAGCTAGGGGGGAGCATTTATGTTCCCCCCTATTTAGTTTAAAAAAGAAAATACCTCACAAACTAAGGTGATATTATGAAAACATCCAAGTTATTAGTAAGTGCTGCACTTGCAGCTTTATCATTATCTGTATCAACGATTGCACTGGCTGATGGTGCAGCTCTTTACAAGAGCAAGACATGCTGGTCATGTCATGGTAAAGATGCCAAAACTCCACTGATGCCGATGTACCCTAAACTGGCAGGACAGAATGCGGATTATGCTTTCAACCAGATGAAAGATATTAAATCGGGCAAGCGTAGTAATGGTAATTCTGCTGCTATGAAAGGTGTTATGGGGCTGGTGAGTGATGCTGAAATGCGTCAAATCGCTGACTGGTTAGCAACATTAAAATAAATTGTTATAAGTAAGCCTTGTTAATAAAATACTTTTTTACTTGGTCTTGATCAACATCAAAGATTGCTAATATTGATTTGTGTTCTAATCATGCCTATTGTTTAAATCGTGTAAGCATGGGAACAGCTATCAACACAGTATTTTATAGATAAACGTCAATGCTTTAATAAATAAACCCTGTGTATGCAGGGATAAAGTGAGAATCAGTTATGAAATTAAAATTATTATCAAAAGCCAGCATATTGGTTCTTGGTCTGTCTATTGCCAGTGTAGCGCAATCAGCAGGTCAGGTTAAAGATGTTAAAGACTGGAACAAGGCCGGTGGTGAAAAGACTGAAGCGATGCTACTTAAGCCTGATCGGAAACGCGGCATTAAAGTGTATGAAATCTGTTCTGCCTGTCACCTGCTTGAAGGCTGGGGAAAGAAAGATGGAACATTCCCGCAGATTGCCGGACAGCATAGAAACGTACTGATCAAACAGTTGGCAGATATCCGCGCGCAAAACAGGGATAACCCGACCATGTACCCATTTGCACTGGATGAACAGATCATGGCTTCTGCAGGTTTTAAGCATGGTGACGTCAATCCCGCTCAACTGGTTGCAGACGTCACGGCCTATTCAGCGTCATTACCGATGAATCCAGATCATGGTAAGGGACCGTGGAATAAATTGTTCCCGGAATTTGCGCAGGGTAAAAAATTATATGAAGCCAACTGTGTAGAGTGTCATGGTAAAAATGGCGAAGGTAGTAATGAAAAGTTTTATCCGAAGATCCAGGGCCAGCATTATGAATATATGATGCGCCAGTTTGAGTGGATACGTGATGGTAAACGTCGTAATGCAAACCCTGACATGGTTAAGCAGATTAAAAACTTCTCTGATAAGGATATGAAGATGGTGATCAATTATGCCTCTCGTCTCAAGGTGCCTAAGAAAGATCTTGCTCCTTCGTTAGATTATCAGAATCCTGACTACGATTGATCTATCTATGATCTATCAGGACTCCTGTTTTTTAAGGGAGTCCTGAATCGTAACCGTTATTTTGGCCGCCACTGGCCGCGACTATTCATTTCAACTTAATTCAACAGGGTAATATTCATGAGTGCCGCGTCTTTAAACAAGCAAACCTTAACCGTTGGTATTCTCTCTCTTATCGGTGTCGGTTTGCTGGCTGTTATCTTCTATTCATCTATCTGGTGGGTTTCTCTAACTGCACCCAATTACCCGGAAGAATCTTTTCCTGACGGTGTCCGTATTGAGTTCCATATGAATGGTGTATTTAACGGTTGCTCTTTACAGAAAAAGACCGAGATTGTTGAAGAAGAAGCACTCGATTGTGTACATGAGATGGATACTATTAACCATTATGTCGGTATGTATCCTATTGCTGCAGGTGGGCCACTAGAAAGAGGATTTGGACAGTTCCTGATGGTTTTCATGATGGTTATGCTGATAGGTTTTATGTGTACCAAACCCAGGGTACGTATGCTCTTGATGACAACCGGATTTGCAGTTATTGCGGTATGGATGTACCTGGCGATGTTTAGTGATGATGGTTTTTCTATGCAAAATGAAGGTTATGTTCAAGCACTCATAACCTCGCTTGATCAGGATGCCTCAGATACATCAGGGGTATCAGGGGCATCAAATGATGAGCCAGAAATTGTAATCGGCGGTGTTACCGGTGTTTTAAAAAAATCCCTGGAAGATTCAGGTGTTGAGGTTATATTGCCATCTGAAGCAGAAAAACAAAAAACGAAAAAACGCACTAAGATCAGCGGCAAGGAAAATATGATAGAGCAGTTAAAGGTTACCTATGATATTGACCAGGCTAAACCGGGCAGTAATTATGATAAATGGAACGGGAGTTCTTTCCAGGTAATGTCGTGGCATTATGAAAAAAGCCTGGCACGTTACTTTAATCAACCTGAACAAATCAAACCCATGGTAAAAACCTTGGAGCTTGCCATTCAGCTGGCATTCTGGGGCCTGATTGCAGCCATGGCACTACTGGTTTTTGGTGCACGTAAAAACGGGGGCTTCCTGTACTGGTTATTAATTTTAGTGCCGATGGCATTGCCATTATTCTTCATTATGGATTATTCGGGATGGCTGTGGTGGTATGGTCATACCTTGAACGATATGGGTGCGTTTACGGTTAAACCATTTATGCCAACAGTATTTGGTCAAGGCAAGGTGGCGCAGTTTACGACACACTCCTACCCTGATGCCGGTTTTGGCATTATGATGTTGCTGTCCTTCATGCTGGCAGCGGCAGCATTGATACGCCGTAAACAATTTAAAGAGAAGTAATGTTGCGTGGTTTAATAGGTTTAAGTTTACTTTTAGTTGTTAGCTTTAATTTAAATGCTGCTGACTATCCATCATTCCAGGCGCTGGTTGATGCGACAGAAAAAAATGGAATTTTGGTACCTCCACCAGGTATTTATTCGGGGCCTGTTACCATTGATACCCCTATCACTATTGATGGCAAGGGTAAGGTCACCATTGATGGGGGAGGTAAAGGTTCCGTTATTTATATCGATACTGATGGTGCGATTATAAGAAATTTGCACCTGACCAATTCTGGAAATTCGCATAATGATATTGATTCAGGTATCCAGGTACGGGGTAATTTCAATGTCATCAAGGATAACGTGATTGATAACTGCCTGTTCGGCATCGATTTACAACAATCAGAGCACAATATCGTGCGCCGTAATCGTATCTCTTCAAAACCGGTAGAATTAGGGGTCAGGGGTGACTCGGTACGTCTCTGGTATAGTTTTCATAACAAGATAACCGATAATATCATTCGTGATAGCCGTGATATGGTTGTCTGGTATTCGGCAAATAACACCATCGCCAGGAATGATTCCCGCCATGGTCGTTATTCCTTACATTTTATGTATTCACGTTTTAATGATGTTGATTCCAACCATTATGAAAATAATTCAGTTGGTATTTTTCTGATGTATAGTGATAGTGTAGTGGTACGTAATAATTATATTGCTAATGCGAATGGTCCTACCGGCGTCGGTATAGGTTTCAAAGAAACATCCGATGTTGAAATATCTAATAATAAAATTCTTTATTGTGCCACCGGTTTATATATCGATGTTTCTCCTTATGATCCTGATGCGACTAATCGAATACACGATAATGTCATTGCTTTTACCAATATCGCGGTTAACTTTCTTAATGACTGGAAAGGAAATATTTTTAAAAATAATGCCTTCAAAGGAAACCAGACCCAGATATCAGTAGCAGGAGGTAATACTGCTAATCGAAATACATGGCAGGGAAATTACTGGGATGACTATGAAGGTTTTGATCTTGATGGTGATGGTGTTGGTGACAAACCTTATGAGTTGTATAGTTATGCAGACAGAATATGGATGGACGTACCTGTTGCCAGGTTTTTGAAGGGAACACCGGTAATGGCAGTGATTGATTTTCTTGAGCGCCTGGCTCCTTTCACTATACCTAATATGTTAGTAAGGGATCAGTCTCCTCTTATGACAGTGCCAGAACTAAAGAAAGCCCATGTTAAGTCCAGTATTGAGTTATGAGGATTATTAAATGAGTGACTCAAAAAATTCTGATACAAAAAACAGCAAACTGGCTAAGACAAAACCGGTATTAAGTACAGCAAAACGTCAGAAACAAAGACGTGAATTTATTCGCTCCTCACTTTTGACCGTTGGCGTTGTATCTTTATCCCTTGCAGGTTTATTGCCCGTGGTTAGAGGTCATTCAGCCAGGTTACGACCACCAGGTGCATTGAAGAAGCTTCTTGATGAACAGAAGTTTTTTGCTGCATGTATAAAATGTGGCCAATGTGTACAGGTCTGCCCGGTTAACGCGATAAAACTGGCCGAACTTGATGAAGGGGTTGGTATCGGTGTGCCGTATATCGATGCACGTGAACAGGCCTGTGATTTTTCCTGTGATGGACTGCAATGTGTACTGGCGTGTCCAACGGGTGCATTAACACATGACCTTGATTACCCCGCTGATACTCGCATGGGTTTTGCTCGCCTGGATAACCCGAAAACCTGTCTTGCTGCAAAGGGACAGGGCTTTAAAGGGCAGGTCAGGGGACCGGATTTTAAAGGTTTGCTGAGATACGATGAAGTTGATCGCTGGGCACCGATTCCTGTTGCCGATCATCCCTATGATCTGGAGCTGTGTGATCTATGTGTACGCCAGTGTCCTATTGAGATACGCATCACCCAGTGTGCTGCTGAGGAAAAAGAACGTGCTGCTGCTGAAAAAGCCGGACAAATAACCGGCAAAATAGCCAGGGTAGCAGAACGCCATGGTAACGAATGTCCACCAAAACATGCTATCGAGCTGCGTCCAATAAAATCGGATGATGGTGTGAAGAGGATGTTACCAGTGGTTCTGGACGGCTGTGTGGGTTGCGGTGTCTGTGAAATGATTTGCCCGGTTGAAGAAAGTCCTTCGATCGTCATTGATATCGATAAAATTACTGACTGGTCATAATAACGGGATGCAGTTGATATGAAATATATTTTTGAGTCTTTATCCCAGGTATTTGGCAATGCCCCGACGCGTCCGGATAAAAACAAGCAGTCTGATGAATTAAAAAATATTTACCAGGGTAAAAAAGGCAACCTTAGCAAGGCTGAGATTGAGGCGGTACACCTTGAGCACCACAGCCAGTTTTTCAGAAAGTGGCAAAGACGACGCTGGATTACATTGATCCTGGTAAATGTGTTGTTCCTGGTATCTTATAAATTTGACGTGCAGTTACTTGAAGGGGCAATGACTGCATCACGTTTTGTTGGCTTTCATATGGCCGATCTGAATTCTGCTTTACAGGTAGTGTTGGCGTATAAACATATTGTACTAAACCTGGTCATTGGTACTACGACCGTATTTATTATGTGGTTGTTACTCGGTGGCAGAACATTTTGCTCATGGGCATGCCCGTACCATTTATTATCTGAATGGGCTGAGATTCTTCACCTTTGGTTAGTAAAGAAAAAAATAATTAAAAATCACACTTTTCATCGTAAAACACGTAGCATATTTTATGTGATTTTTGCACTGTTAGCCTTGTTATCAGGTTATACAATTTTTGAGACGATCTCTCCTACAGGTATAGTCAGTCGTGCCATTATTTATGGGCCAGGTGTTGCCTTGTTATGGATAGGCGCATTACTGTTATTTGAAGTATTTTATTCACGCCGGGCATGGTGCCGTTATGTTTGTCCAATCGGTGTAACTTATGCTGCAGTGGGCACAATATCTCCAGTACGTGTTACTTATAATGCGGAAGCCTGTCATCATGAAGGAGATTGCCGCAAAGTGTGCCTGGTACCGCATGTACTTGATATGACGATAAGGGGGCGTGCTCACACGGTGAATCAGGACATCACTTCGGATTGTACCCGTTGTGGAATGTGTGTGGATGTTTGCCCAACAGATTCGTTAAATTTTAAAATCAAAGGGCTGGATAAGTTTCTCTAATTTAGTCGTTTTTAATTTTTTGTATCGTCACCCTGGAACTGATAATGATTAATTTTTCAAATGTAGAAAAAACCTTTCGGCGCAATACTGTGCTTAAAGGTATCAACCTGAACATTGAGCGTGGTCAACGTGTTGCGCTGGTAGGTTCTAATGGGGCTGGCAAAACAACACTGATAAGATGCCTGTTAGGTGAATATAACTGCAACGGAAAAGTGACTATCGATGATATGGATCCTAGGGAAGATCGCCAGCAGGTATTATTAAAGGTTGGTTTTGTACCCCAATTACCCCCACCTCTTCGAATGCCCGTAGGACAGTTAATCCAGTTTGCCGCCAGCCTGAGTGATTCTGACCCAGAAAAAATGCATGATGTCGCATATATGCTTGGATTTGATGCGCGTCAATTTAGTCACCAGCCTTTTGTAAAGTTATCCGGTGGACAAAAACAAAAACTATTAATTGCCGTGGCCCTGGGACGAGATTGTGAGTTACTGGTCATGGATGAACCGGCAGCAAATCTTGACCCTGAAGCCAGGCATATATTATTCAAGCTACTGGAGGAGAAACAGGAATCTTCTGCGATGCTCATTTCCAGCCATCGACTTGATGAGGTTGCCTCTCTGGTGAACCGGGTGGTAGAAATGGACCAGGGGAATATTGTACTCGATGATGTTGTCGCTGACCTGGTTGATATGTCCAGCCAGTTAAGCTGTCGTGTACGTATGATAAAAGCTGAACCGGCTTTTGCAAAAGCTTTGTCAGAATGGGGTTTTAGTAAGCAAGCAGATGATCTCAGCTGGAACGGTATTATTGCAGGGCCTGACAGGTTACGGTTTTTAGGTATGCTATCACGCTATGCAGCATTATTAGCAGGCATTGAAATGCATGAAGCTGAAATTCTCCGGGTGAATGCGGATGATAAAGATGAGGTAAACCATGTGGCTTAGAAATTATTATTTTATGTTGCTTACATTGTTTAGCATGGTCTTGCCTGGCTGTAGTGGAGAACAACAAAACGGTGCAGTGGAGGTAAGGTGGGATCAAAATACCTGTGAACGTTGTCGTATGATGTTAAGTGATCGGAATTTTGCGGCGCAGGTACGTTATTTTCCTGAAGCGAAAAGTTCAAAGGTTGTAAAGTTTGATGACATTGGTTGTGCCGTCATATGGTTAAAAGAACAAAAATGGAATAATGATCCAAAAACAGAAATATGGGTGACGGCACATAACAATGGTGAGTGGATTGATGCAAGGAAAGCCACTTATGTACGCAAAAATAATTCACCCATGGGATATAACCTGGGTGCTCAAGTTAAAATTGAAGCGGGCGGTTTAAATTTTTCCGAGGCCATACAACACATAGAACAAGTTGAAAATAAATTTAATAAGCATGGCACACAACATGAGCATGGAAATCAACATGATCAATAATTTAAATCAACAGGGTATGTCCCGGGGTTCTGCTAAACAATGAATCATCTCTGGTTAACCGCTTATAGTGATATCATCGAATCATTACGTGCGCGCTGGTTTATGGTGTATGCAATGGTCTTTGGCGGTATTGTCGTCATCCTCTTTGCTTTTGGTCTCTCAGAATCAAGAATTATGGGGTTTACCGGCTTATCACGCCTGTTGGTCACTTATATCCAGCTCTCAATGGCGATATTACCGATATTTGTTTTGATAACGACTGTACGTTCGGTAGCCGGTGACAGGGAGGCAGGTATTTTTGAGTACATGTTATCTTTACCGGTGTCTTTATCAGCGTGGTTTTGGGGTAGATTCTTCGGGCGTTTTATTGTTGTATTTTTGCCTGTCTTTGCTGCCATGCTGGGTGCTGTAATTTGGGGAATGATAAAAGGTTCTGAAATCCCCTGGAATTTATTTATTTTTTATTCTGGACTGTTGATGGCTTTAGCCTGGTGTTTTCTTGGTATAGGTATGCTTATTTCAACACTGGCGAGGACATCAGATGTCGCCCAGGGAGCCGCCTTCATAACCTGGTTAGTATTATTGTTATTTCTTGATCTGATTCTTCTCGGTGTCATGATCCAGGAACATTTACCACCAGAAACCGCGGTCGCAATTGCACTGGCAAACCCGATGCAGGTCTTTCGTACTGCAACCATGATGTTATTTGATCCGCAACTGGTATTAC
>JAOUOK010000016.1 GCA_029880425.1 Gammaproteobacteria bacterium | reverse complement strand
TTGCTACTAGTGAAGAAGTTGCTACAGCGATAAAAGACAAAGCCCAGCTGGTTGATACACGCATGATAAGCTTATACCTGGGTACCTGGCGTAAAAAATCTTATGTCTTTGCTAACGGGCATATCCCCGGAGCTAAATCTTATCCAAATGAATTACTAACCAGTACCATGCCTGCAAAATTTATCAGTAATGCTGATTCAAAAGCAATGTTTCTACAGCTTGGTATTAATCCGGATGAAAAAGCAATTACCTATTGTAATAGTGGTCATCTTGCGACGGGTAGCTGGTTCGTGCTGAGTGAATTGATGGGCAATAAAAATGTGAAACTGTATGATGGATCCATGCATCAATGGACCCTGGAAAAACGGGATGTCGTTAAACTTAAAATGGAATAATTTTATATAAGTCCCCATTCTGATTGTGTTAACCAGTGAGACAGTTGTTCGGAAGGGATTGGTCGGCTAAAGTAATAGCCTTGACCAACATCACAACCAAGAGCAGATAGTATGTTGTAAATATCTTTCTCCTCGATACCTTCAGCAACTGTCGTCAACCCAAGATTGTGTGCAAGGTCGATAGTTGACCTGACAATTACAGCATCATCTTCATTTGTTGTTAATCCCATGATAAATGACTTATCAATTTTTAATTCATGAACTGGTAATTTTTTCAGGTATGTCAGTGATGAATAGCCTGTGCCAAAATCATCAATTGACAGCTTGAAACCCATATCATGTAAATGTTCCAGTAATGCGATTGCACTCTCGGGATGTGACATAACAGCGGATTCGGTAATTTCCAGTGAAAGCATTTCTGCATCAACCTGGTAGTCTTTTAATAGTTGTCCAAGGTAATCAGGCAAACTGGGATCAAGCAGGTTTCGCATAGAAAGGTTTACTGCAATACTAAGATGGATCCCTGAGTCTATCCATGATCTTATTTGTATTATGGCTTGCTCAAGCACCCAAAGAGTAAATGGTCGAATCATCCCGGTTTGTTCAATCATGGGTATGAAATCTACTGGAGGTATCATTCCCTCTGTAGGATGAGGCCATCGAGCTAGTGCTTCTACGCTTTTTATTTTACCGCTTTTAATATCGATCTTAGGCTGATAATAAAGTTCAAGTTTTTTAGCGGTGATGGTTTCACGTAGTTCACCATAGAGTTTTATTTTTCGTAAGTTATATGGGTCATCACCAGGGTTATAAATGTTAAAGCCGTGTATATCATTTTTTGCTGCTTGTGTAGCGATATCTGCATGTCGTAATAATATGTCTGGTTCATCACCATGCGATGGATAAAATGCTATACCTATAGCCGCTTCTAACTCAATTGGAGTATCGTCAATAATAATTGGTTTTTTAAATAATCTTTGTATTTTATTTGTTGTTGTATTTATATTTTTAGCAGATACGTCGGGTAAAAGAATGGCAAATTCATCTCCTCCAAGACGGGATACCGTGCCAGAATTACTTACCTCTTTAACTAATCGCTCGGCGACTTTTTTGAGGACGACATCACCATTGTTATGTCCCATTACATCATTAATTTCACGTATGCTAACAATGTCAACAATGAGTATAGTAACAGTTGAATCTTGAACCGCAGCTTTTTCAATTGAATGACTTATATAGTCATGCAGTAATGTACGGTTAGGTAAATCAGTCAGGCTGTCATACATGGCTTTATGTTCTAGTTCTTTAATATAGTTGTTTCGCTCACTGACATCCTGAATTATCGAAGTGAAAATTGAAGGGGTTTCGTTTTTTGATATTTGTAAACGAACTTCTACCGGGTATGTGCTTCCATTTTTACGTTTATGTAATGTCTCAAAATAAACTTTTTGCTTGTCACCATCTCTTAAAGGTTCCACTGATGTGAGAAATTGTTCGCGACTGATTTCAGGCATAATGTCAACGGGCGTTAACTGTTGTAACTCATCTGTCGTATAATCAAGATTTTTCTGTGCTTCTTTACTTACTTCAATAAACTTCAGCGTGTCAGTATTAAAGGTATAAATTTCATTCCATGAATGCTCAAAAATATTGCCCATCCGTGCTGATAATATGTCAGCTTCCCGTGATTTAGTAATGTCGTGGATAATGCATGTGGCAGATAGTGGTTCACTGTTTTCATTACACCTTACTTCACAAATCTGCCGCAGGTATTTAATCATTCCATTATTTAATATAATCCTGAAAACAATATCAAAAGGTTCACCGGATACCAGGGAGTTGTGCATACACTGTTGCAGCGCCGCGTAATCATCTGAATGCACCTTTTGCATAAATGTTTCATGAGTTATCGGTTTTGAAGATAACGGATCGAGTTCGAATATATTATAAATCTCATCTGAATATTCAAATGTATTGTTGCTTATGTTTAATGTCCAGCTACCCATGTGAGAAATGTTCTGGGCGTGAGTCAGATGTTCCTGGCTTTCTTTTAGCTTGATGACCGATGTTTTTAGTTGTCTTTCAGTACGGTCAAGGACATAGTAAACGAATAAAAAAAGAAAAATACCAATTATTATCGAAATAATAATTACGTTAATGACAGCTTCCTGGGCACTTTTAATACGTTCTGTTATATCACGTAATAAAACTATTTGTCCTATAGAACGATTTCCAGCATCAAGTAAAGGTAGGAAACTGCCACGAAAGTATTTTCCTTTCCCTTCTAGTTCAAAATTTCTCTGTGCCAGGTGGTCTTGGTGCCTGGATAAGATGCTGTTCATCTTGCGTGGTAATTTTTTAAATGTTTGCGTGATAATTACTGAGTCTGCAAGTTTGTCCCATTGATGTTTTCGTCCGAGTAATTTCATACCCGATATCCAGTCTGCTTTGTGTAAATATTGTTTATCAATAATAACTATCAAATGTACATTAAAGACTTGTTGTATATCTTTGATAACATCATCGATTTCTTCACCAAGTTCTATATATCCTAGTAATTTTCCTTTATTCCACACTGGCAGTACGGCACGAAGTGTAAATGTTCCTAATGGACCAAGTTCTATACCATAAAAAAAATCTTTAGTTTTTTCTGCGCCAAGCATAGTGAAACGATTAATAAGATCATTATTTCGAGTTGGCTGATGAATTCGTAATAAATTGATTCGCTGGCTATCATGGAAGTAAAAATGTGTCACATTGTGGCTGAGCTTTAATTTTTTAAATAATGGTTCACCAAGTTTTAGAAGTGTTTTTCGATCATGTTGTGAAAATGCGAACAGGAATTCAGGATTTATGGCAATTGATTCCAGGGCCGCGCCAAGTTTATGCCCACGGGCTTTTAGAGCGGCCTGGTAATGACCGTCTACCGATTGGAAGCTTCGATTGATATCATGGCTGATATGTTCTTGTTCTTCAAAATAAACACTAATTATAAAGACAGTCAAGATTAAAACAGACACGATAAACCATGGAGTAAGAATTCGTGCTTTTAGGTTATATATATTCATTATGATATTTGTTGAGTATGTGAACTTTATAACTTACTCAGTTTATATCGGCAAAAAGTTGAATAACCTTAATATATCAAGTGAATATATTGGGGAGTTTTATACTTATATAAAAACTATGCTTATTTGTTCTGCTCTCAGTCGACTTTAGGAAAAATATTGCTTCCAGACCGAATGATTTTTTACCAGCAGTAAAGCATCCTGCAATAATGTTTTTCCCGGTTCAGTGATATGCCAGGTCGATGCCCCGGAAGGGTGGGGTAATGGAATCATATCAACCTCTATGCCATGGAGTTCTAGCTGGTGTACTTTACCAATGACATCGGTGAGTTTTTTTACATCCAGGTACTGACTGATGGCCAGCTTGCCAACAGGTATCACCAGTTTTGGTTTGAGCAAATCAATCTCGGCGTTTAACCAGTGAGAACAGGTCTTTATTTCAGTTAGATTTGGAACCCGGTCACCACCACGGGGTTTTTTACCGGGGAAGCAACGGCAGACAGCACTCATGTAAACCCGTTTACGAAATGTTTCTTCATCAACACCGAGTTGATTAAACCATTTAAATAGGGTTTTTCCTGCAGTCCAGGCAAAGGGTTTGGGAATGATTATTTCCTTATCTCCCGGTGCCTGGCCGATGAGCATGATCGGGGATGCAACCGGGTTGCCTGCAACGGCGGGACCGGTCATACCCGGGCACTGGCTGCACTTTTTAAGTTGTGCCTGGTGTTGTTTTATTTTTGAAATTAACGTCATTTTTTTATTATATCGAAAAATTTTCGCCGTATACTACGGTTTTATATTAATGATGATCAGCGATAAATATGACTCTTAAACAGGATCAGAATTTCGATAACTTGTCCTCACGTTTTCGAAAAAATATCTATAACACGGCAAAAGGTCAGATCAGGCTTAATATATTATGGCGGGACTTAGTTGAGACAGTTCCCGCGATTGAAAATGGTGGCTTGTCTATTCTTGATGCCGGTGCAGGCCAGGGCAACTTTTCCTTGCAACTGGCAGAAAAAAATCACCAACTTACCCTGTGTGACTTATCCGCTACTATGCTGGATGATGCACGGGCATTATTTAAAGAAAATCATCTTGAACAAGCTGTACGTTTTATTAATTGTTCAGTGCAGGATTTATCTTCGCATATTTCAGAAAAATATGACGTGGTACTTTTTCATGCCGTACTAGAGTGGTTAGCTGAACCTGAAAAAACACTAAAGCAGCTGCTTCAATATATAAAACCGGGTGGATACTTATCTATCATGTTCTATAGTCGTACCGGTTTAATTTATCAGAACCTGGTTATGGGTAACTTTGATAATATTAATAATCAGTCGTTAGCCGGTGAAGGCAAGACTTTAACCCCGACAAACCCGCAGGACCCGGCCGAGGTATACCAGTGGCTTGATGCTCTTGGCCTGAAAACTTTATGTAAAAGTGGTGTGCGGGTGTTTTATGATGGCATCAGCCGTGAACGCCGCAAACAAATATCCCATGAAGAACTGTACGAGTTAGAAAATAAATTTTCACGACAGGAACCTTATTGCTCACTGGCACGGTATATCCACGTCGTATGTCAAAAAAAAGCTTAAATTAAGCATCGTTTAAGTTTATTGGTGTAAGCGCCGGACAATTATTTTACTACTGCTTAATGATCTTTTTAACTTCCTGCCATTGTTTCTGCAGGCGTTTTTCTGAAACCGGTATCAGGGTTTTGAGTCCCTGGGCGAAGAGTGAGACCCGGTACTCTTCGAGCATCCAGCGATAAAGTGAAAAAACCGGGTGTTCATAATATTCATCATTGAGCTCAAGGAAATGCTCCCAGTAAGGCGATAACATATTAGTGTATTGGCGATCGCGCTCTGCACTATGCTGAAGTTTATCCAGTCGTTGCTGAATAGCCTGCAGATAACGTGGGTAACTTGAAAGGGATTCAATCGGGGTAAAGTAAACAAAATCTTCATAAATCAAATGATCAAGCTGTGACTTGATGTCACTTAAACTGACTAACCAGTTAGGCTTGTTATTGTTCTTCAGCTGCTTACGGATAGCCGAGTAGCTAACAAATACCTGGGACAATATTTCACAAATTTCATTGGCATCGTTAACTAACTGGCTGCTGCCATGTTGTAAGTTCTTATCAAAAGTTGCCTTATTATGAATAACGGCTTTCGCAGAAAAAAAACTTTTTTCAATGCTGGCATCAATAATCGCAAGTTTTAAATCATTACAGCTGCCAATCGTGGCATAGCCCATACAAATTGTCTGAATAGCGGGCAGGTTCTTGTTAAGATATTTTACCTGTTGTTTCAGCGCCAAATAATACAAACGTTTTAGTCCATCATGATGAATGGCTGTTGCCAACTCTGCTGTATCAACCACCACGATAGAAGCACTGTCATCATCATCCTGCAACGCTGGGTAGCCCTTGATATTAAGCTTGTTAACAGTTTTATTAATCACTTGCGGCAGGCTGTCAAAAGACCAGCTAGTTAAGCCGCTTTGTTCAATATCCCACTTGATAGCATTACTAAACTGTTCAGATACTTCTGCACTTAAGTGTTGCTGTAGAGCAACTAAATCCCGGCCCTGGGCAATACGTTTATTATTTTGATCATGAATATCAAAGCGCATAAAAAAATGCGGGTCAAGGCTGTCAATTTGCCAGGCATCATCCGGGATAATTATGCCGGATATCCTGGTGAGTTGTTCACTGATGCTTTGTACTAATGGTATTGATTTATCCGTTATGGCATCAATGCACGCCTGGGTATACTGTGGCACCGGGACAAAGTTTTTACGCAATGATTTCGGCAAGGTTTTTATTAGCTGGGTTATCTTCTCAGGTAACAGTGCTGGTATTAACCATTCAAACTGAACAGGATTAAGTGTATTTAAAAATGCCACCGGTACAGTTAAGCTGACACCGTCTTTTTCGCTGCCCGGTTCAAAATGATAACTCAGAGGCAGCACGGTATTATTTATCACAAGTTGTTTCGGATATTGTTCTTCGGTGATATCCCCTGCACTGTGTTGCATAAGATAATCACGGCTAAGAAATAAAAGTTCAGGATGATCTTTTTCAGCCTGTTTGCGCCAGCTATCAAATTTTTTACTGTTATAGATCCCTTCGGGGATACGTTCATCATAAAAATGAAATACAACTTCATCATCCACCAGAACATCCTGGCGGCGTGACTGGTGTTCAAGTTTTTCAATATCAGTAAAAAGTTTCTGATTGTGTTTGAAAAACGGGGCATGACCAGAGTATTCACGTTCTACAAAAGCACCACGAATAAAAAGTTCACGTGATAATACGGGATCAATCGGACCAAAGTTTATTTTTTTACGTGGGTTAATTACCAGGCCATACAGGGTTGATTTCTCAAAGGCGGCTATTTGTTGTGGTCGCTTTTCCCAGTGTGCTTCCGAATAGGATTTTTTAACCAGGTGCGCAGCCTGTTTTTCCAGCCAGGCCGGGTCGATCTGGGCAACAGTTAACGCATAGTGTCGTTGTGTTTCCAGCATTTCTGCTGCCATGATCCATTGTGGTCGTTTTCTTCTTAAGCTTGAGCCGGGGAATATCGCAAACTGTGTATTTCGTGCGCCCTGGTATTCACCTTCTTCATTTTTAAAACCGGTATGACTGAGTAAACCACTTAATATAGCCTGGTGAGTGGCATCGTAACCTGCAACGCTGGTGTTAATTTTATACTTAACCTCGTTGCACTGGTTAAGTAACTGGCTATGAATATCACGCCATTCAAGCATCCGGGTATACGAAAGAAAAGTTGTTTTGCAAAGTTTACGTAACTTGTTTTGTGACAGGCGTTTGCGTTGCTCCTGGAAAAAATTCCACAGGTTTAAGTACGCGATGAAGTCTGATTTTTCATCTTTGAACTGAGCATGCGCCTGGTCAGCCTGTTGTTGTTTGTCCATGGGACGTTCACGTGGTTCAGCAATACTCAATGCGCTGATAATAATCAAAACTTCGTTTAAACACGAAAACTCGTTTGCCGCGATGATCATGCGTGCATAACGTGGATCGATTGGAAAGCGTGATAGTAATTTACCCACCGCTGTAATGGACTGCTTATTCATTGCCTGCAATTCATCAAGCAACTGGTATCCATCTTTGATTAACCGTGAGTCTGGCCTGTCGATAAACGGGAATTTTTCAATATGCCCAAGACGAATACTGTGCATTTGTAAGATAACGCTGGCGAGATTAGTGCGCAGTATTTCTGCATCAGTAAAGACAGGACGATTCTCAAAATCCTCTTCTGAATAAAGTCGTATACATATACCATCACTGGTACGGCCACAACGGCCTTTACGTTGATTGGCGCTGGCCTGTGAAATTTTTTCTATTGGCAAGCGTTGCACCTTGGTGCGATAACTATAACGACTGATTCGGGCATAGCCAGTATCAATAACATACTGAATGCCCGGAATAGTCAGCGAAGTCTCGGCAACATTGGTGGCTAAAATAATTCTTCTGTAACTATGTGATTTAAAAACCTTTTGTTGCTCGGCGTTACTTAAGCGTGAGAACAGGGGAATAATTTCCGTCTTATCAGGATGATGTTTACGTAAGGCTTCTGCGGCATCACGAATCTGGCGCTCACCACTCAGAAAAACAAGTATATCACCCAGACCTTCATGACTTAATTCATCAACCGCATTAAGGATAGCCTGTTGTTGGTCTTTTTGAGTTTCGGCTTTTTCTTCCTGTGACTGCTCAGCATTTAATGGGCGGTAACGGACTTCAACAGGGTAGGTGCGGCCAGAGACTTCAATAACGGGGGCATCATTAAAATGTTTTGCAAAGCGTTCCGGGTCTATGGTGGCGGAGGTAATAATAATTTTCAAGTCAGGACGTTTAGGTAAAAGCTGTTTTAAATAACCTAAAATAAAATCAATGTTCAGACTGCGTTCGTGCGCCTCATCGATAATCAGGGTGTCATAGTTTTGTAAAAACGGGTCGTTTTGTATTTCAGCTAACAAAATACCATCGGTCATCACTTTAATGTGACTTTGTTTGCTTAATTTATCGCTGAAACGAATTTTATAACCAACACTAATTCCCAGTTCGGTTTTTAATTCTTCGGCAATACGTGCGGCGACACTTCGTGCCGCGATACGCCGTGGCTGGGTATGGCCAATCATGCCATATGTACCGCGTCCAAGTTTTAAACAAAGCTTGGGTAACTGGGTGGTTTTACCTGAACCTGTTTCACCACATAAAATAATGACCTGGTTTTCTTCAATAGCCTTGCAAATTTCATCCTGTCTTTCATTAACCGGTAAGTTAGTTGGGAAATCAGGGGCAGGTTTCGAATTATGGCGTGAATTTGCCAGCTGCATTGATTGCGTGATTTGTGATTGCAGCTTTTCTGATTTTTTTTCTGCATCTTTTTCACCTGACAGCGCTTTTAATTTTTTATTAAAGCGAAAGCGATCAAACAACATGCATTGTTCAATTAATGGTTTTAACTGTTTGTTCAGGTCATTCATCAATCGAATAAAAAGATGCTAAATAAATAATGGGTCAATATTCTTACTCAGTAGCAAGAATAACAGGGAAGGGGATTATACGTGAGGTTTACAGTAAGAGGGATAAAAAGAATTTTTTTTTAATTTTAAGGCTCTTCACCATAATCAATAGTAATCTCCTGGTGAGCAACAATTTCTTCAACAGCGTAGAGTTCAAAACCATCAAATTCTGCGCAGGGATTTACGTCATGATTAAGATAACGTAAGGCATTCTTGCCATCGCGTCCTATCCATTTCCCGTTTTCTTCTTCAATCCACAAAACATGCATGCCGTTATCAGTTGTTTCTGGTCCTTCATAATCGCCTAAATAGGTCCCCGGCTTTATGGTGGTTTTTGCAAAGAGTCCTTTGCCATGGATTTCAGACTCTTCTACATAGAAGTACAGTGATTCAGTGTCAGAGAGTTTAATAGTCATAATTGGAATTTATTATTTTATTTGAGATGAAAACTTACCTACTTACATATCCTAGATGAGTTAACCTGATGTTTCAATAATATTAAGCTAACAGAATACCTGTTTTAATTATCCGTTTCATTTAGCAACACGCTTTATATATGTAGTCGAACTATGTGAAAGAAAAGGATATTTTTGGTTTTAAACTGTAATAACCGAGTAAATCGTTTTGATTATTTTCCGTTTAAGTTTGGAATCGTGTTGCCGATAATTAAATTTATATTTTTTTTAATTTGAATATTTAGAGCGCCATGACAGCTGAGAATCCGTTAACACAAGAAAATGTTGATACCATTTTAAAGGGGATAACCATTCCTTCTCCTCCCCAGATCATTGCGGATTTGCAGATGGAAATGGCCATGCCAGACCCTGATCTGAATGAAATGGCGGATATGATAAGTAAAGATCCCGGCCTTGCTGGTGGGGTGTTAAAAATATTGAATTCTCCTTTTTATGGGCAGCATGATATCGGTTCCATCTCCAGGGCTGTTATGCTGCTAGGTATGAACACGGTTGCTAATATTGTTAATACCTTATATTTACGTGATTCGATGTCGCAAGAGGATGATATTGCGGATGATGTATATAAAGCCATGACACGTTTTTGGGATTCAGCGACTGACGTTGCCCGTGCCTGTTACATGGTGGCGTATCGGTTAAGATATCAAAGCGCTGATATGGCCTACATGCTGGGTTTATTCCACAATGCAGGTATTCCCCTATTGATGCAACGTTTCCCGGATTACCCGGATGTGATTGCTGAATCTTATTTACACAAGGAGCATCGGATAGTTGATTGTGAAAATAAGCATTATGATACTAATCATGCTGTTATCAGTTTTTATGCCGCACGTTCATGGAAACTTCCTGAACTCTTGTGCAAGGTTATAGCGAAGCATCACAGTGTTGTTGAAATTTTTACTGATAAAGATCAGACAGATCCGGATGAAAAGTATTTACTCGGGATATTAAAAATGGGTGAGCATCTTACCGGCCTGGCCAGGACCATTGGCAATAACGAGCAGGATATTGAATGGCAAAAAATTGAAGAAAGCGTACTGGATTACCTTGGATTAAGCCAGATTGATTATGAAGACCTGGTGGCCTACGCGGCGGACCAGGGGATTGGTGGACAGACTTATTTTATGTAGAAAGATTGGGTTTTAATAAAAAAAGGGAGCAGATGCTCCCTTTTTTATACTAGTGATGGTGGTGACCATCAGGACCATGTGCATGTCCATGTTCAAGTTCTTCAGCTGTTGCTTCTCGCACGGCTTCAACCTTGATATCAAAATTCAGTGCAATACCGGCAAGAGGATGATTGCCATCGACGGTAACCTCATCACCATCCACCTTGGTAACGGTAACGGTTAACATGTGACCTTCCGGGCTTTGGGCATGAAATTGTACGCCTTCTTCTACTGGATGACCTTCTTCAAACATATCACGTGGCACAACTTGTACCATGCTGTCATCACGATCACCGTAACCTTCTGCGGGTTCAATATGTGCACTAAAGCTGTCACCAACAGTTTTTCCTTCCAGCTGACTTTCCAGTCCAGGAATGATTCCACCCGCGCCATGCAAATAAAGAAAACTGCCATCCTGAGATTCATCGAGTGTTTCGCCCTGGTCATTTTTCAGGGTGTAATTAAGCGTAACCACGCTATTTTTGTTAATTTGCATGTGAAGACCTTTAAAAATTGAGTGAAATAGGGAAATGTATTGATAAACAGACTATATCAGATCTGAAATGGCCGAAAAACCAGAAAAATAATTCTTT
>JAOUOK010000344.1 GCA_029880425.1 Gammaproteobacteria bacterium | reverse complement strand
TACACGTGGAGAAGTGTTTCATAAGGCTTATGTATGGGAGCAGCTCGTGCCATTGTGGGAAAAAGCGCTGGAAGTTGCTGAATCCTTATTGGGTGAAACATCTCTTGATACAGCATTAATACAGAACAATCTGGCGGGGTTATATCGAGTACAGGGCAAATATGCTGAAGCTGAGCCATTGTATCAACGTAGTTTAACGATAAGCGAAGACAAGCTTGGGGAGAATCATCTGGATGTCGCCGCTGCACTAAACAATTTAGCCGGGTTGTATCGTGCACAGGGAAAATATACTGAAGCTGAACCATTGTATCAGCGTAGTTTAATGATAAGCGAAGACAAGCTTGGGGAGAATCACCCGGATGTCGCAACTGCACTGAACAATTTAGCGGGGCTGTATCAAGCACAAGGCAAATATGCTGAAGCTGAGCCATTGTATCAGCGTAGTTTAACGATATGTGAAGATAAACCGAGAGCAGGTCAATCAGATGTTACAACCGCACTTGGTAAATTGGTGCTGGGGGAAGATTACCTGCATGTTGCTGCCGCGCTGAATAACTTGGCCGGGTTGTATCGAGCGCATGGTAAATATGCTGAAGCCGAACTGTTGTATCAGCGCAGTTTAAAAATATGGGAAGACAAGTTGGGAGCAATGCACCAGCATGTTGCAATCGCGTTAAACAATTTGGCTGGGTTGTATCGGGTATTGGGTAAATATGCTGAAGCTGATCCGTTATATCAGCGCGCAATTGTCATTATGGAAAAAACTTTTCCTGATGGTCATCCAAAACTTGATACTTTCTATGCCAATTACGCCGCTTTGAAAAGCATATGTATAAATGAACAGGTTTCAGGGTAAATAGATTTAGACTGAAAAGCATTAGCATACTGAAGCTCATATATACGGAATACTTCGACAATTTGGAGTTCCTAGAATGGCATAGAATTCTCTCTCCGACGCCTTTTGAAACTTTAAACATCAAGAAAAACAATCACATTCCCTTTCTCAAGCCATAAGACTCACTAAAAGAAAATGTCTTGTTTAAAAATTAGTTATGGCGCATGGCGCAAGATATGCCAGCTAAAATGCTTGAAGTTTTTTGCGGCAGTTCAGGATGATAATTGAAGCCGAAAATTGTTTTTATTCAGCCCTTAATAAATCAAGCTTGATATTAGTATACTAGCTGGTCCAGTATATTAATTAAAGTGTCAAACAATCCGAGTTCACTCAGAACTAGATTCCAAAACAAGGTATATCTATGCAAAATAAAGGTGCTTCATTTAGTGGGATACTATTCGGAAGCGCTTTCTTTATGGCAGGTGTTGCTACTTTTTATTTTATTGTTCTTACTACGTTATTGGATGCGTGGCAGATGCAACCCTGGCAATCTGTTAGGGCTGATTTAGTTAGTGCTGATATTACCAGTTATAAAAAAAAGACGGACAATGGTGGTTACTCCATTATGTATCAGATAAAGATACAGTATGAGTATCAGGTTGGTGGGCAGACGTATCGTGGTGATCGCCTCAATATAAACAACACCAGTAGCTCTGATAGGAGCAAGCATTATCCCCTTTTAAAAAAGATTAAAGGAGAATACCACGATCAAAACTTCAGTGTCTGGGTTAATCCAAATAATGCTAATGAGTCTGTTTATGACCGTACATTAAATTGGAAGATATTGGTTTCCGCGAGCTTGTTTAGCGGTATTTTTATCGTGTTTGGTGGGGGTATTATTAGTTTTTCTCTAGGGAGTAAAGGGGAAGATAACCCTTTGCATGATGTAGATCCTGCTAAACCATGGACTACTCGTGCGGAATGGGCATCCCCAGTTATTTATTCACAGGCTAAAGGGGATGTTAAATTTAGAAAATTCTGTGCCATTTTTGCTGTTATGGTATTTGGTACGTTTTCTTTTGGCATGATGGGCGAGGGCACTGTATTTACTATCATTGCAGTGTTAATGTGGATTCCTCCTGTTTTAACGATTCTCTGGTATTTGCGTGCGCAAAAAGAATGGGATCGTTTCCAAAGGGTTTCCCTCACTTTAAGTACTTATCCGGGTGTTATTGGCGGCCTAGTGAAAGGTCATTTGGTGATACCCACAACACTTTCTGTTGCTGATCAATATACACTAAAGCTAAAGTGTACCCAGCATATTACTAGGGAAATCGGTAACAGTAGAAAATACAGTAGCAGTGTTGTCTGGTCTGATGAGCAAACGCCAAAACCTAAAGCGGATGCAAATGGAACTTACATAACGTTTGAATTTAAGGTGCCCGCAGATAAGCATCAATCCAGTATTCCAGGTAGTAATTACCATCATTGGACACTAGAGGTAAAGAGTGAGCTGAGTGGAATTAACTTTAATCGAGATTACGAAATTCCCGTGTTTGTGACAGATGAGAGTAAAACGATTGAAGATGAATTGAAAGAGCAACCGTTAACGCTAAAAGAAAAAGAAGCCATTAAAGATAGGCTTTCAGTGAATGATACAGTGGGTGAATCCATTTCTATGCAAATACCAGGTTCTAAATCAGGTTTGGTTTTGGCAGGTATAGGTAGTATTTTTTGTATTGTAGGGATTTTAGTAGCTACTGTGGGGGAAGATTTTTTTGGAGTGATATTTGCTGGATTAAGCTGTTTATTTATAGGGGCTGGTGTTTGGTTTTGGGGGCGAAACTGTAAAGTGAATATTACGCCTAACCGCTGTGAGATTGATGTTCTTTGGTTTTCTAATCATATAAAAACATATTTGTTATTCGCGAATGACATAAAAAAAATTGAGCCGTATCGTTCTTCATCTACTAGCGTGAATGGAGTGCAAAGTAGCGAAAGGTTTGGTTTGCGGGTTCATTCGCATTTGGGAAAAGTGGTTGATATAGGCGGGGAATTTGCTTCCATGAAAAATGCAACGCACATGAAACTCGAAATTGAGAATATGTTAAATACGCAATCTTCAAATTACAATATATGAAACAACTTTTTGACTTTTTCTCATGCATTTAGCAAACGACTATATTTAAGAAATAGTTTTTTAAAATATTATGAATTATCCAAACAGAACTACCAAGATGCGGTAGCATAATGCATTTTTTAAAGTCTCGATTGAACATTATGCCCGTAAATATTCC
>JAOUOK010000343.1 GCA_029880425.1 Gammaproteobacteria bacterium | reverse complement strand
AGAAGAAAATTCAAAACGTGCCGGCCTCTCCAATGTCGACTTTCATGTTATGGATGGAGAACAACCTGAATTTGAAAGCGATGTCTTTGATGTCATCACCTGCTCATACGGATTATTTTTTATGCCGGACATGCCAACGGCTTTACGAAGCTGGTTAAAAGTATTAAAGCCCGGTGGCAAAATTATTTTTTCCAGCTTTGCACCCTCTGCCTTTACCCCGCAAAGCGATATTTTTTTGGAACATTTAGAGGAGTACGATATTGTTCCCCCGACACCACGCTGGTTAAAACTCGCCGAAGAAAACTTATGCAAAAACATGCTTGAAGAAAATGGTTTTACCAATGTGCAAGTTACACAGGCACAACTGGGATACCACTTAAAAGAAGCGAAAGACTGGTGGCAAGCCATACAAAGCGCGGGATACCGTGGGTTATATGAACAACTCCCGCAGGAACACCGCGCTGAGTTTCAGAAAAAACACCTTGCCGAAATTGAAAAAGAACTTATGACCGATAACGGGATCTGGCTTGATGTGAATACCCTTTTTTCTACAGCATTAAAACCATAATATTAATTTCTAAGTTTTATCCCGATATTGTTCTAATAGCTCTGGCGCTGGATACAATACATCCAGCGCCACTGACTTGCCATCGTTCTGCACGATACGACAATGATGCCGTGATAATTCACGTGGTTGTTTAACACCGCATGAGTGTGCAATTAAACCCACACCATAATGAATCTTGCCAACAAAGTTTTTAACCCGCACCGATTTTTCTTCTATATCCAGTCCTTTTTGCAAACCTTTGTTATGTGTTGTTATTCCTGTCGGGCAGGTGTTTTTATTACATTTTAAAGCCTGGATACAGCCTAATGAAAACATGAAGCCACGTGCTGAAGTAATAAAATCAGCCCCGCTGCACAATGCCCAGGCAACCCCGGAAGGTGTGATCAATTTACCCGAGGCAATAATACGAATGCGTTGACGTAAACCGTATTGCGTCAGGATATCAACAACCATCGGTAGTGATTCTTTAATTGGCAGACCGACATCATCCATCAAGGGCATCGGTGCGGCACCAGTGCCGCCATCACAACTATCAATGGTAATAAAGTCAGGAGCACACTCAATACCACAGTGTTGAATTTCTTCACACATATCATTTAGCCAGTCATCCGAACCGATAACGACTTTAAAGCCGGTCGGCTTACCGGTTACTTCCCGAACCCGTTGCACAAAATTCAGTAACTCTTTCATATTACTTATTTCAGGGTGGCGATTGGGTGAGATAGAATCTTTACCCGCTTCAATCCCCCTGATTCGAGCTATTTCAGCAGTAACTTTTTTCCCAGGTAAAATTCCACCTTTACCCGGCTTTGCGCCCTGGCTCATTTTTACTTCAAACATTTTCACCTGCGGCAATGCAGCAATTTCTTTTAACTTGGTATCATCAAGCTTCCCATCAGCTGAACGTACCCCGTACTTTGCTGTACCAATCTGAAAAACAATATCGCAACCACCTTCAAGATGATAGGGCGAGAGACCACCCTCACCGGTATTCAGCCAGCAACCAGCTAACTTCGCACCACGTGATAAAGCTCGTACCGCGGGTTTTGAAATAGCACCATAACTCATACCTGATATATGAATTAACGAAGAGGCTTGATAGGGTTCGCGACAATAAGGACCGATTAAAACAGGTGGAGAAGTCGTTGCATGTTCATCTAAAGTAGGAAAAGGAAAATTAATAAATAGCGCGGTGCCCGGTGGGTTTATATTTTTTGTCGAGCCGAATGCCATGGTGTTATCAATGGCACGTGAAGACTTATATACCCATTCTCTTTCCGCGCGGTTAAACGGCATTTCTTCACGGTCCATGGCGAAGAAATATTGCCTAAAAAATTCACCGAGGGTACTAAAAATATAACGAAAGCGGCCTATGACCGGGTAATTACGACGTATTGCATCTTTTGTTTGCGCTATATCTGATAAAAATAAAAATATTATAAAAAGAACAACCATGCCAACAACAAAAATAAAAAGCGAGGCCAGGAACTCAAGTCCCTGCGCAGTGAGTTCAGAAAAAAGTGACATTAACAACTCCCTTATATCAACAAATGAATTTTAATTATGCTTTTTATAAAAAGAAGACACTGCTGAATACTTAATAGTTCATTTCTAAAAACACTATAGCTTAATTTCCCGAGGTAAAATGCCCGGTTATACCCTTACAAAATGACAAGCTTATACCCACCAAACTTTTATGGTTAAAAAGTCGTTATATATAAGCAAATCATGATATTTTTTCGTTATAATAGCCGGCCAAATTTTAATGATACTCAACGACAGGCCGCAGGAGTTTTACATGAGTGAATCAAATGACATTAGCGCAGCTTTATCCGGTGAAGAACGCCAGGAACTGGCAGACAAATTAACTGTTTACCTGGATAAATTAGCCGCCTTACCTGCAGATGCCACAGCGCTCGAACGTGCTCTCCTTCAGCTTGATATTTCTGAACTGCAATTAGCTTTAGATATCAAGGAAGACTCATGGAATTCAGCACGCGCGACATTTGACACCTTTATTCAAAATGAACAATGGCAACATGCTGTGGAAGCCTGCAATGTTATGTATCAAACAGAACAACCGGCATCAATTGTTGCCTTAGGTCATGCCGTCTGGTTAGCGGTAACCTATCCCATTGAAGCGGATACAAGCATCGCGGTGCTTAACCATATTGTAGATGAAACACCGGCAGATTCTGATGGTGCCGCGGTAGCAGCAATGACCGGTTATTACATTGCAGACATTCGTTCAACTGACGAAAAACATGAGAGTAATACCTTCCTTGCAAAAACAATTTTAGGTAATGTTGCTAAACGTCACAGTAACGTAAACACACAAAAAGAAATGGATGCATGGCTATTCAAACTTGAACTCAATGACCCGGAAGTATTTTTACCACGCCTGTCATTAGTCATTAATTCGATTGTTGAAGAAAACTGGTGGATTGACCGTGATGAGTTACGTTCACGTCTCCCTGTAAATTAAAAATCATTTCACAAATAACGAGGACTTCGATAACGGCGTTAAAACTTCTTCAAAATGCTCATGTACTCACCGTACACTCCGCTTTTTCATCAGTTTTGC
>JAOUOK010000342.1 GCA_029880425.1 Gammaproteobacteria bacterium | reverse complement strand
CAGCTCGTTACCGGTCACACCTGCAGGTGCATCGATAATCATACGGTCCGTTTCAGCTGGAACCCGCATCTGGAATGCCCGCGTCACACCGGTGTTATTTTTGCGGCTTGCAACATGAACACCGTAAATAGGCGACCCTGATTTGGGACGTTGACTGAGCCAGCGAATACTTGAACCCTGGGGATCAAAATCAAGCAATGCCGTTTCTAAACCCTGGGATACAAAATAACTGGCAAGATTAGTCGCCATAGTTGTTTTACCACAACCACCTTTTGAATTAATCACCAGTATTTTTTGCATAACTACTTAACCTGTCTCATGAGGTTGATATGACAATGTTGATATGACTCAACGCAAACTGCACTCCCTCATCCTTTTCTTATAATTAGTCTAGATAAGATCCGCGATCTTTTCTCTTTCTCAAGAGAAAATATATGAGCCACAATTCACAGTTTAGACTAATTTTGATAGAAAGTTAATGTCTTAACTAAATTATAGCTCGTAAGTAACTGTATTTAATAGAAAATCACTAATATTATTAACGATTAGAGATAGTAAACACTAACTTTTAATACGTCTTTACTACATTTAATCGATAATCGTAATAAAAAATCAGGATTTGACTGCTATTACCCGGTTAACCCACTTCTTTAAGCCTCCGTCTTTAACCGTATTACGATCAACAATGACATTAAAATCATCAGGATTAGCAATGTCCTCCCTGGCGCGTGAAGTAATAAGAGCAACCTCAATCTCTTTATTAAAGTTACGCGTGAGCCGTAATGCTGCCACTAAGGCATCGCCATTAAGTCGAGGTGTTTCTAATGAGGAAATGAGTAAGTCATATTTATTGATTAATAAACTCTCTAATGCATGTATACCATCTGCGACAAAAGTAAAATCAACAGACAGGCCATCCAGGCTATGCTCAATTAACCTCGCATAAAGATTTGATGGCTCAACAACAAGTATTTTGAATTGTTCACTAAAAACTTGCTGGCGTAATTGTGCCAGTCTTTTTTCAAGCTCATGATGAGCAGGTTTGGACTCTTTTAATGATTCCGTGGTTTCTCTAAAAAGATCAATAAATTTAAGTAAAATATGTACTGTTGAAGAAGAACTGAATTGCTCTTTTTTCATTAATGTCAGCATAACGTCTTCCATGTTATGTGCAATATCAGAAATTTCATAAAAATTGTAGGTTCCGGCACTGCCTTTTAAACTATGAACCATCCGGAATAATTCATCATAACTATCACTGTTACCTGACGCCATAATTTCCGCTTCTATTTTATCAATGCGTAATGGCATATCTTCAAGAAAATTTTCTCGAAGATTATCAAGTATTTCTGAAACCGAATTATCAGTCATGATGATTTATATCGTCCATTATGAAAATTCCTTAATTTAAGTATTTTTAAATATGGCCGTTAAAACTCTATATGCTAAAGAATACAAATACACATGCAAAAAATAATGTTACTAAACCCTAAGGGGGGATGTGGTAAAAGTACTATTTCAACAAACCTGGCATCATACTATGCTAACTGGGGCTTAAACGTTGGATTAGCAGACTTTGACCCACAAAAATCAAGCTTAAACTGGTTACATCAGCGTACATTTGATCTGCCTGCAATTAAATCAATCAATGCCAATACTGAACGATTTGTCTACCCTGAAATATTAGACTATCTCGTTATAGACACACCTGCGAGCTTAGACAAAGAAAGTATGCTGCAACTTATCCAGTTAGCAGATAGTATAATTATACCTATTTTGCCATCCCCTATTGATATTCAAGCAGCAGGATATTTTATTTATCAACTTTTACTTAAATACCGAATTACCAGTGAAGATAAAAATATATGCTTGGTTGCAAACCGTGTGCGAGAACGTACACAAATATATGGTGAATTAATAAAGTTTACTAACAGTATTAAACTACCTCTTATTGCAACCTTACATGACTCACAAAATTATATTAAGTACTCATCAAAAGGTACGAGCATTTTTGATTACAAGGATAAACATTATTTAACCAGGAGTATAGAAGACTGGATGCCACTTACTGACTGGCTTAATTCAAAAGAAACTCCCTTTTTCAGCCGGATAAAACAGGATAGTTAACAACATATACTAAGGTACGCAGTTAAACTTCCGTCTCACTATTAGTCGTCGCATTTAACTTACCAGAATCAACCAAAAGGGCGAGGTCATCCAAGCTTAATATTTTATCTATATTTAAAATAATCACGAATTCTTCATCAACCTTACCCATACCCTCAATAAAATCTGTATTGACTGCGCCACCAAAAGAAGGGGCAGGTTCAATATCAGAATTTTTAAAATCGATTACCTTGCTAACTGCATCGACAATGACACCAATACTTAATACTTCAGTTGCAAATGCCATTTCAACTATAACAATACAGGAACGCTTTTCAATTTCACTTTTCCCATGACCCAGGCGCTCGAGTAAATCCATTACCGGAACCAGCTTTCCACGTAAATTGATCGCACCACAAATAAAGCCTGGCATTTTTGGAATTGGTGTAATAACCCCGTACTCCAAAATTTCTTTAATCTTTAAAATATTAATAGCATAAGCTTTCTCTTTTAATAGAAATGTTAAGTATTTCATCACTATATTTTTCTGTGCCGTAGTAACTTCCTTATTTGTTTTTGCCAATTGATTCATATGTGGTCTCCTGGAATTCTTTTCACCCGTGACAAGTTATTGCCTGTAATATTTTACTATCCTGTGTGCTATCTCATCTAAACCTATCATTTCATTAACAGCACCTAATTTATATGCCTCTTTTGGCATTCCATAAACAATACTTGTAGCCTCATTCTGACCTAAAGTTTTAGAACCGACATTGTGCATTTCCAGTAAACCACGAGCACCATCATCACCCATTCCAGTCATAATAATTCCTAATGCATTTTTCCCTGCATATTTGGCCACAGAACGAAATAAAACATCAACCGAGGGACGGTGACGGTTAACTAAAGGACCATCTTTAACCTCGACCATGTAATAAGCACCACTTCGTTTTAATGTCATGTGTTTTCCACCTGGCGCAATCAGGGCGAACCCTGGCAAAACGCGATCCTTGTCACTGGCTTCACGCACTTCAATTTCGCATAGTTTATT
>JAOUOK010000341.1 GCA_029880425.1 Gammaproteobacteria bacterium | reverse complement strand
GTAATTACGCATGTACGACAATATCTAGCAAGTTAATTTTAGGACTCACTAATCTGTGAGGGCGTTATGAATCAAGCCAAATTACTTACTGAAAAACAGATATCAGAATTTAACCGTGATGGTTTATTGATTCTGAGAAATTTCTATGATCTAGAACAAGATATAAAACCAATTCAGAAAATGGTGTATGAAATTATCGGGTTTATTATTTCAAAATACGACCTGCCGATTATCCGGCCAGAATTTAACCCGGAATCATTTGATGCCGGTTTTCAACAAATACTCGCAGCAAACAGGACATATGGCGCGGAAATTTATGATGCTGTAAAGCAAATTCCTGCATTCATCCGCCTGGTCGCAAAACCGGAACATGAACAATTATTTCGTGAGTTGAGAACTGGTGCCCTACCTGGGATTGCTGCAGGTGGCTACGGTGTACGCATTGACAACCCGAACGAAGACAAATTTCGCGCAAGTTGGCATCAGGAGTATCCAGCCCAGTTGCGCAGCTTGGATGGTTTAGTTTATTGGAGTCCACTGGTTTGTGTCACTGAAGACATGGGACCCGTGGAATTTTGCCCAGGTTCTCAAGTCGAGGGACCGATACCGGTGTTTACTCAGAGCAACAAGAAACCAGAAAAAACAGGCGCTTACTCTTTGACACTCAAGAATGAAAAAGATCTGCTAAAAAAATATCAGCATATTAAACCACTAACCAATCCTGGTGATTTGGTGATTATCGACTTTCTGGTTCTTCACGCATCAGGACACAATACAAGTCAACGATCCAGGTGGTCTATGCAGCTTCGTTATTTTAATTTTGCAGAACCCACGGGGCAATCTTATGGGTGGCAAGGCTCATATGCTGCAGGTATAAATTTCCGCGAAATACACCCTGAACTTTGTGCCGACTAGGAGATGCAATTGAACTGTAATTTATGTAACAGCCCGTTGACAGATAAGATTTATGAATCCGGTTCGACGAGATCGCTTACTTCGCTTTGCACGACCTATGCGGGTATCACTGAAGTCTATTTTTGTCATGGCTGCGGACATGTGCAAAGTTTGGAAATTGACAATATAGCGGGGTATTACGACCACGACTATGACATATTGGTTACAAGTGAAGAAGAAGATCAAATTTACGAAGTTATCAATGGGGAAAATATCTACCGAACAGAGCATCAGGTGGAAACACTCCTCAACAAAGTCACATTACCACAAGACGCCAAGATCTTAGATTATGGGTGCGCTAAAAGCTCAACCATGAACGTATTGACTACTATGGGCATTACATTCCAACCCTATCTATTTGATGTCAGTGATCGATACATTCCATTCTGGAAGAATTTTTTGTCTGAAGAACATTGGGCAATCTATTCCATACCAAACGAATGGGACAACCAATTTAACGCAGTTACTTCCTTCTTTTCCTTAGAACATATGGCGCAACCACAAAACGCACTACGGGAAATTCATCGCGTACTCATTCCATCTGGCATTCTCTACGGCATTATTCCAAATGTGTTTACCAACATCGCTGACCTGATTGTCGTTGATCACGTGAATCACTTTACCCCAGTATCCCTAGATTATATGTTGCGCAGCCAAGGGTTTGATGTTGTAGAAATTGATGAGAATGCACACAAGGGCGCATTGGTATTTGTTGCCAAAAAGATACCTGGACACTCTATCGTAGCAGCAATGCCGACATTGAGTGAAATCAATGCGGCTTACAAAAAGATATGTGGAATTTCGGTCTATTGGAAAGATGCCAATGGCAAGGTAAGTACTTATGAACAAGCGATTACTGGCAAAAAACAAATTGCAATTTATGGCGCCGGGTTTTATGGGACATTTATTCTAACCAGCCTTGCGCAACCCGAAAAGATTGCATATATCATTGATCAAAATCCTTTTTTACAAGGCAAAGAATTAAATGGCAAACCCATTGTTTCCCCTGCCAATCTACCAGAAACTGTAGACACGGTTTTTGTTGGGCTAAATCCAACACATGCCAGAAAGCTGATGGTGGAAATTGCTGAATTCAGAAACAGGGATCTCACTTTCTTTTATTTGTGAGCAAAAATTATGATTGTTGGAAATAAAATCATCTTACGAACTTGGTCAGAAAATGACTTGCTGGCGCTACAAACCATACGCAATGATTTTCAGTTGCAACAACAACTCATGGCACAACCCAGAGAAAATTCACTTGAACAAGTCAAACAATGGCTAACTAAAAAAACTGAATCTGAAGATAGCCTGTTATTTGTAATTGAAATAAAACAATCTAACGCAGTAGCTGGATACGTACAAGTTGTTGAAATTAATTTTGACAGTGGCTCAGGGCGACTCGGCATTTGCATTTTGCCTAGCTTACAAGGCAGAGGATATGGATACGAAGCAATTACATTGCTGGAAAAACACCTTAGCGAATACCACAAGCTGAGAAAGCTTGTTTTAGAAGTACTGTCAAAGAATGAAAATGCCTTACATTTATATAGAAAGCTTAAATTTAAAGAAGTTGGCCGCTTGCGTCACCATTTCTTTATCGATAATGAATATTGTGATTCAGTCATTATGGAAAAATTCCTTCAGCCATGAAAGTAGTGATCTCACAACCTATGTTTTTCCCCTGGGTGGGGATGTTCGAGCAGATTCGTCAATCAGATATCTATGTTTTCTATGGGGATGTGCAATTTTCTAAAGGGAGTTTTACCAATCGCGTACAAATTAAAACTGCTCAAAGTATTCAATGGCTAACTGTTCCATTGGAAAACGTTTCACTTGGGCAGGCTATCGATGATGTGAATGTAAATAGTTCGATCAACTGGCGCAAACAACATTTAGATGTCCTCAAACAAGCCTATGCAAAAGCACCTTATTGCGATGAGATGTTGCAGTTGGTTGAATCGGTGTACAACCAGAATATCACATCAATTGGGATACTGAGTCGCTTAACAATTAAGGTGTGTTGCGAATACTTCGGCCTAAATATTGGACGACGTTTTATAGATGTACAAACATTGGGTATCAAGGGTGCAAGTAGTCAAAGGGTGCTTGATGTGGTTAAGGCACTTAATGGAGACCAGTACATCACTGGGCTTGGTGCTCGCAATTATCTTGACCACCAATCATTTGAAGACGCAGGCATTCGC
>JAOUOK010000340.1 GCA_029880425.1 Gammaproteobacteria bacterium | reverse complement strand
TCATTCTTACGACAGTTCATGTATACCAAGTTTGTTATTGTTACTGATGATGATGTGAATGTGCGTGACTGGAACGATGTGATCTGGGCCATGACTACGCGTATGGATCCGGTACGTGATACGACGATAATAGAAAATACCCCGATTGATTATCTTGATTTTGCGTCACCAGTTTCAGGTTTAGGCAGTAAGATGGGTATGGATGCAACGAACAAGTGGGAAGGTGAAACGACCCGTGAATGGGGCGAGCCAATTATCATGGATGACGATGTTAAAAAACGTGTTGATGACATATGGAATGATCTTGGTATAGATATTTAAAGATATAAAATTTTAACCACAGAGAGCACAGAGATTTACTTATTATAATATTACGCAATGGGATTAATTTTATTACGATTTGAAATCAATATATATCAAAAATAATAAAGCATTAATTTTCTCTGTGTACCTCCGTGACCCCTGTGATAAAAAAGTTATTTTAGTTATTTTTATTTTAATCTAGGACATGGTTTATGCGTAAGATCATGGTATTAAATTCAAAAGGTGGCTGTGGTAAAAGTACTATCGCGACCAATCTTGCCAGTTACTATGCCTATTACGAACAAAAAAATGTCACGTTAGTGGATTTTGACCCTCAAGGTTCAAGCCTAGACTGGTTAAAAGCACGTACGTCACAACACCCAAAGATCAATGCGATTAACGCAACAAAAGAAGCTGTACGTTTTTCTAAAGATACCGAGATTGTCATTATGGATGTGCCGGCACGGATTGAAGGGCGTGAGCTGGCTAGCCTGGTAAAGCGAGCAGAGACGGTCATTATCCCGGTACTACCTTCACCCATTGATATTCGTGCCGCTGCCAGTTTTATAAAAGAACTGTTAACAAATGGCCGTGTATCCCGTAATGAAACCAGGCTTGCCATCGTTGCAAACCGGGTACGTGAAAATACCCTGAGTTATCATGCCCTCTATGCTTTTCTTAAGAGTTTAAAAATCCCTTTCGTCACAACCTTACGTGATACACAAAACTATATTTTCGCAGAAGATAAAGGCATCGGTATTTTTGAAATGGCTCCTTCACGTGTCTGGCAAGACCTGGAGCAGTGGGACCCGTTAATTAAATGGTTAAGAAGTAAACGCAGTCAACCTGCCAGGAAATAACCTATAATTAAAAAGTTAGAAATAGTAAAGGAAGTTTAGAGATGCGTCTAACCGTTCTTCTTATAGTTTTTCTTTTTATCAGCGCTTGTTCATCCATGGCGAGTATTGATTACGATAGAAATATAAACTTTGAAGCTTTTACGACATTCAATATACAAGCTAATCCTGCCAGGATTACTGCTGATACCCGTGTTAGTACTCCCTTTATGCAACAACGTATTGTTAAAGCAATAACTAACGAATTAATAAAAAAGGGTTTTAAACAGAAAGAAAATAAAAATGACTTAAAAGTGAAATACTATATCGATGTGGTAAAAGAATTCGAAACAGCGGATTCTGCTCTATCTATTGGCTTTGGCACTTCAAGTCACCACTCTGCAATTGGTATGGGTTTTATGTTTCCGGTCGGTGAAAGCTACAGTATTGATAAGCTGGTGTTAACAATTGATATGTTTTCAACAAAAACAAATAAACTGGTGTGGCGTGGTACGCTAGGTTATCGTTTGGATTTGGGTGCCACACCTGAGAGGTATACCCGCATGGCAAATGAACTTGTTGCTAAAATATTAAAAGATTTCCCGCCAAAATAGGAATTTAAACAGGTTATCGCTTGAAAAAAGATCCTACCGTCAATCCCCTGGATAAGCTTCCAGCTATCTTAAAAAAAGACCTGCATAAAAACTTATGTGTTTGTAACGAGGTTAAAAAGATGGATATTATCAATGTTATTGCTAATGGAGCTGATACAGTGGCCGAGGTAAAAAAGCAAACCTACGCGACAATGGGAAGTGGTTGCTGTAAGCAACAGGTAGAAAGATTAATAGAGTGTCTTTGCACAACGGAAGATGAATAAATGATGAAAAAAGTTTATGTATTTAGTTTGCTTATGTATGTAATGACTACCCATATTTTGTCTGCGGCAGAAGATAAAAGACAACTCGTTAAGCTGCCAGAGATGATGCAAAGTCATATGATGTCTAATATGCGTGATCATCTTGTTGCGATTAATGAAATTTTACTTAACATGGAAAATGGTGAGCTGGATAAAGCAGCGGAGATTGCAGAGTCTCGGCTGGGTATGAGTTCGTTAGAGTCACATGGTGCAGCTCACATGGCCGGCTTTATGCCACAAGCTATGCGCCAGGCAGGTACCACTATGCACAAGGCAGCAAGTCGTTTTGCGCTTAAACTTCAGGAGGGTGATGTTTTGCAAGCATATCGTTCACTTTCAGCCGTGACATCAGCGTGTGTTGCTTGCCATGCCGCTTACCGGATTCGTTAAGTGATACCGCTTTATTCGTGACATGTTTTAAGCCCATCTTTTAATACCGGGTACTTAAGTTCTATTTCTAGTTCATTAATCATTTTCGAGTTATCTAATCGCCTGGATTCCTTTAAATAAGATAACATGCCGCTACTAATGGTTTTTTCTGCTTCTTCCCAGTCAACCAGTGGTGGACGAGGTAGGTCAAATTGATCGGCAATAGTATTAAAATACTCGGTCATATTTGAGTTAGTGCCATCACTGACGTTATAAATTTCACCTTCGGCTTTTTGTGAAGCCGCGGCAACGCAGACCTGTGCCAGGTCATCGGCATGAATGCGGTTAGTTTGCGGTGAGAGTTCCTCATGCAACATAGGCACCTGGTCTTTTATGCGCTGCAAGGGCAGGCGGCCCGGACCATAGATTCCACCAACACGTAGAATGGTAACCGCTACTCCCGTCTGTTGACTCCAGCTATGTAACTGTTGCTCAGCATGATAACGCCGCCGGGCACGATCAACTGAAGGATTGACCGGGGTGTCTTCATTTATCAGCCTGCCATCTTGATTGCCATACACACCAGAAGTACTGATATAAACCAGGTGTGTCGGGAGATTTTCTTTATCAATACTGGCGAGAAAATTTTCCATGCGGGTATCAACCTGTCCTTTCCCGGGTGGAGGGGCAAAATAATAAAGCAGGGCCTGGCGGGTTGGCAGAGATTTAAGGGTCTGA
>JAOUOK010000339.1 GCA_029880425.1 Gammaproteobacteria bacterium | reverse complement strand
TTTGTTCCGATACTTCAAGTTTTCTCACTAAATCATTTCGTTGTTTTTCAATACTTTTAATCTTTGCGTTATATCCGTCTATACGTGCATCTAGCAAGCCCTTATCCTGTAAAAAACTGTTACTAAGCTCATCTAAAATTGAAGCAACACCGTTAGTAACAGTGATTTCACCACGATCACCTGTTTTTTCTCCGGATACATCAAGTACCACACCACTTAAAACACCCTCTAACTTAAGCCGCGTTCCATCACCGACCAGGTCATATCCATTCACAGTACCTTTTAAATCCTTACCTGCCTGTCCCTGCGAGACAAATAACCCGCTAAGCGAAGATAAAGTTTGGCTAATGGAGGTCACTGCAACTGAAGAAGCCAGGCCAACATTATTTGATGTGATCGTTACCGCGTTATTAATATAACTGACACTGACTGAACTGCCATTTTGTTTTAAATTTTCATCGTTATTAATTAGTCGTTGTAACTCGGCTGAAAATTCTTTTCCGGAAGAAAAATTCTGCGGCTTCATTTTTATTTCAGATGTTGAAATATTATCAACTGATAAAACAAGTTTTTCAGGTAGATCAACAATTTGTGCGGGATAATTCAGTAATGTAAGTCCGGTCAGCGAACCATTTGTAGGTGTTTGATCTATATTTATCGTAAAAACACCATCGGTTGCAGGAACTTTTTTACTGGTTACCCTGATTTTCGCATCCGATGTTGAAACCGCCGCCGCAAATAAATGTGCAATTTCATCAGCATTATTTTCAATCGCACTGTTAAGTTTTGTCTCATTAAGCGCAAGAGTGCCATCAAGATTACTATCGATACCAATACTTGCAAGAGAGGTTAAATTTTCATTAATACCATTGAATGATGTTGATAAACGGCGTCTGATTTGATCTGTCATACCACGAATCGATGCATCACCAGCTAAAGGACCTGCCTGTCCTGTTTCAGCATCAACCCCCGTTAAAACCGAAACTGTGGACATCAGTTCATTATAACTGCCAACAAAAGATTCAATAGATTGTTTAACGCGTGCCGTTTCTTTTTCTACTTTAAATGATTCAAAACCATCATCGGTCACTTTTTTAAGGTTTAACGTAATACCAGGGATACTGTTCCTGACTTCATTAGCAGAACTTGAAATACTGATACCATCAATACTAAATAATGCATTTTTTGCTTCGGCTACTTCTTCCATATTCGTAGCATTTGTAACATTACCTTCAGCATCTGTTTCTTCAATCGGATCATAAGACAGTAATGATAAACCAGATGCATCCTTATTATTTGTGTCATTATCTGATACAGAGATACGTAAACTGTTTTCTAAACCACTTTTTTCAGAACTTAAAATAAGACGATAGCCCGTACCGTCATTTATAGTACTGGCACGTACTCCGATATTGGCTTCGTTAATTGCCTGTTGAATTCCGCGTAAAGAGCCGTTTGATTCATCAATATCAATATACTGAGTGGGTATTTTTCCATTCACATCAAATGAATTGCTTACACTATTTATTTCACCAAATTCAAAACTGATAGTACCCGAACCAACAATATCGAATTCAGATTCAAATGCTCGTGATTTTAATTTTTGTGACTGGGCAAGTTGTGATATTTCAATATCATAGGAACCGGTTATCGCGTTATCTTCTGCGTTAACGGTAAATTTTTCTTCATTAGAAGATGTTGCATTGATTGATTTAAATGCTTCTGAATTTCTTAACGGGGCCAGTGATGATTGAAAATCAATTAAAGCACCTTTAAAGGTTCCAATCGCAGTGAGTCCCTGCTGAACATTAATTTCTTTTTTATCTAAGCGGGAGGCTAGCGGGTCTCTTTCTGCAGCGACAAGTTGATCAACAAGATTTCGGACGTCAAGTCCTGAACCTGAATTTGTTGATGTTATCGTTGGCATACCTGACCTCTATCTCCGGGTTTTTCGTAATCTGATATTACGCGAGTTAAATAAGAGACCGGCTATGTCACCATAACCGGTCTTTATTATTGAAGAATGCAAGTTCAATACCAATTTATGCCTTCAATTCAATTAGAAACCCTTTCGGTTGCTCTGTTTCCAGGCTTTCTACTAAGTGGCGGGAGATTGCCAGCATCTCTTCCGATGGTATCTGGCGTATCACTTCCTCACTTTCTGAATCGATTACTCTCACTACCACACGTCCTGTTGCATCATCGACACTAAAATCAACATCGCGCTGGGTATTTTGAATATAAGCATTAAGCTGGCTGACTACTTTCTCCAGGGCTTCCTGGGAGAGCTCTACGTCAACTTCCTGAGTCTCTACCTCAGCAACTTCCACGGCAACGGTTTGCCGCTGTACGGCCACCTTTTCCGCGGTGTTACTGGAGCGACTGCTTTCAACAGTTCTCCCCAGTACAGCCACGTTGGTAATAGACTGAGTCGCCATATGTCACCTCATCTCGGTTATTAAAGAAAAACTATTAAAAGTCATCTTCAACTACGCCAAACTTACTGAAGTAAAGTCAGTACGTTTTGAGGAGCTACATTAGCTTGCGCCAACATGGCAGTACCAGCCTGTTGCAGAATTTGGTTACGTGTCAATTCTGCAGTTTCCTTAGCGAAGTCAGCATCACGAATACGTGAACGTGCAGCACTGAGGTTTTCAGAGTTAGTTGATAAGTTCGCAATGGTTGAACCAAAACGACTCTGAATCGCACCAAACTTCGCACGTTGATTACTTACCGTATTTAATGCTGCATCAACAGTCGCTAGCGCCAGGTTTGCCCCTTCAACTGAGCTGACATCCATATTGTTAATAGAGTTTAATACTGATGCTTCAGTTGCATTGGTTACTGTTTCACCCGCGTCACCTACAACACTGAATGATTTATCAGAATCAAAGGTAACCTGACCTGTCACCACGACACCGGATAAAGGCGCATCAGGATCAGCGGCTGCATCAGCACCTGAACGAACAGTTGCACCGGCTACTGTTAATGTGCCCGCATTATTATTTGCTGCAGTTTCGGCAATATTAATATTATTACCGGTTGAGTTACGCAAAATGATGCCATCGCCATTTTCACTGATACGTGCAGTCACACCGGTTTTAGATGACACATCATTGAATGCAGTTATTGCACCGGCTAAACCATCATTACCTTCTGTACC
>JAOUOK010000337.1 GCA_029880425.1 Gammaproteobacteria bacterium | reverse complement strand
AGTACAGTCAGTAACGAGACAGTCACTTCATAATGTTACCCTTGATGCACTTAAAGAATTAAAAGGTTCAACGAAAGCCGCAAAACTGGCGAAACAGTTACGCGACATAGATAACAGTGATGCTGTCCTAATGAAAGAAATCAGGAAGCAGGCTATCAGTTTAAGGATTTCATCATTTAAATAAACCGGGTACTTTAATTTAACCCGGGCACTAATTATAGGGGCAGCTCCCCCTGGCTTAAGTCGCCAGGAAAAAAAATACCTACCAGTTTATTGTAATACGAATCATTCTCATTTAGAATTGTGTCCACGTTGACATTGCTATTCGCCCCGATGTCCAGGTATTCCTATAAGTTGGGCGTTGGAGAACCTAAATGAAAAAATTAGTCCCTTTACTTTTTGCCCTTGCTTTTACCTCACCTGTTCTGGCGAGTGGTGATTCAAAAGAGGAACCCACCCGGCATATCAAATTAGCAAAAGTTACTTCGATGGCCGATGCCAGGAAAATTTTTATCGACAAAACGACCGAAATTAAGAGTTATAAAAAACTTGGCGCGGCAGAATTACACCAATTACATATCATCACCTATTCTCTTGAAAAAAGTGTTGCGTATTTTGCTGAAAACCTGGAAAAAGAAAGTCGAGAACTGGCCAAAGAAATGGCTGTAGTTGTAGAAGATATTCATATTGATTCTGAGAATAACCGTAAGGAAAAGACACAGCAGCATTTAACGAAGTACTTCAAATTAGCCGATAAGTTTATCCCGGGTATTTTAGAGTACGGGCATGTAGCCATGCCTAACAAGGTAAATTAATCCGGACTCCCAAAAGCGCTACTCCTCTTATTTATTCTGGTCACACATGATCTGGATCAGTAACGCCCATTTAAAACATATATAAGTTGATACTTATATTGTTTGCAACGCATTAAATGAGAGTGAGTTATGACAGCTAAGAATAAATCTGAAGTGGCAGAAAAAGCCTACAAGCTGGCATTTGATTATGAGCTGGAATATGGCTGCTGTCCGCAGTGTGTACTGACTACCGTTAAAGAAACCGTCGGTTATGTGACTGACGATGTGATCAAAGCCAGTCATGGCCTGTCTGGTGGCGGTGGGTTAGCCGGTGTTGGTACCTGTGGTGCATTAACCGGTGGTTTAATGGCGTTGAGTACGAAACGGGGACGTGAAAGGGAAAATTTTCCTAAAGGTAAATATGTCGGTAATTTTAAACAGGGTGATAAGCTGGTCGACAAATTTAAACAGGAATTTGGCGGCGTGACCTGCCAGGAACTGCAAAAGAATTTTACTGGTCGTACCTTTGATTTATGGAATGCAGATGAATATAGCCAGTTTGATCAGGAGCGTGAAACGAAATGTGCTCACGCTTCAGCCATGGTTGCCAAGTGGGTTGTTGAGGCATTGTAATAAAAAAATCACCTCCGCTTGATCCTGGGTACCTGTTTTCACGCTAGGATTATTCTATTTAATATATTCTGTTTAAGATTATTCTATGGCGTACTCTCAAACTAAATTCGATACGGCGATCTGGAAAGTGGTTTCTAGTATTGGCCGTGGCCGTGTGATGGGCTACGGTGAAGTCGCACGCGCCGCCGGTTACCCACGCCATGCGCGCATGGTCAGTAAGGCGATGAGCCGATCACAAGAACCCTTGCCCTGGTACCGGGTGGTTCGCTCGGATCGCACGCTTGCTTTCAAGGAGGGGAGCGATGCGTATAAAAAACAGCGCGGTCTGCTCGAACAAGAGGGGGTAACGTTTGCTAACGGTAAAGTGGTTCCTCTACATTCTGATGATGACAAGGATCTTGATGAGCTGCTTTGGGGGCCGGGTTAGAATAAAAAGGATACCCTGATTAGTTTCTGACACTACTTTAATTATTTCCCTTTTTATCATGTACAACTTGGATACAGTCAATGAGAAGTTTAAAAGCAATTGTTGCGGGTAGTTTATTTATTGTTATTGTCTTTATTATATTGCAGATGGCCTTCGTCATTATTGCTGTTGGCTATAATACACTTGCAGCCAGTTTTCCATTTTTAAAAGATATCACCGGTATATTTAGGTATTTAGTTGGTCTACCTGTTTTAATTGTTACAACATTCATTGGTGGATATATCACAGCTGATATTGCTGATATGCACACCAATATAAAAGTATGGCTTCATGGTTTTACCGTGGGATTTATTTCTGTTGCTGGCATGATTTATATTGCAATAGGAAACGAAAATTTAACCGTAACCTTAACCGGTATAGTTGTTATCGTAGTTGCAATTAGTGGGTCGTCTGCTGGCAGTTTATACTGGTTGCGACGCATAAATAATAAAACAGGAAAAACGTGATTAGATCCTAGATACGAGCTTAACAGGGAGAGGCCCCGTTTATTTTCCTCGCCGATGCGTGTATGTTTAGACGATAGCGAACTTAATAAGCGGATGTCTGAATGAAAATAGTTAAAAGCATCACTTGGCTCATTTTTTTCACCCTGTTAAATGCAACGGCGCCCGTTGTTGCCGATGAAACTGAACGCCTCATCAATCGTGCTAACCGCTTTTTTGGTCCTTTACCGGCTGCCATGCCGGGCTCTGAAAGTGACACGCCCGAACGTATCGCGCTGGGCAAAAAACTTTTTTTTGATAAACGTCTTTCTATTAATGATGCCCAGTCTTGTGCAAGTTGCCATCGTCTTGATGATGGTTTCGCGGGTGTTGATAACCTGGCTACCTCGCCCGGTGCACGAGGCGAGCTGGGTACGCGTAATAGTCCCACGGTTTTAAATGCTGGCTGGCAGGAGAGCCAGTTCTGGGATAGCCGTGCCGAAGACCTGGTCGAGCAGGCCAAGGGGCCGATTGTTAACCCGGTTGAAATGGGTATGCCCGATGAACAAAGTGTTGAAAAGAAGATCAGCGGCATCGCCGAGTACCGCGATGAATTTGCGCGCGCCTTTCCCGCAAGCAAGCCTGCCATAAGCTACCAGAATATCGCCGAGGCAATCGCGGCCTTTGAACGCACCTTGATCACACCCAGCCGTTTCGATGATTTTATGAGAGGTAATGCCGCTGCATTAACCAAACAGGAGCAGCGTGGGCTTGATCTGTTCATCAAGGTGGATTGCAAGTCATGCCACGATGGCGTTTTACTTGGTGGCGGGACAGAT
>JAOUOK010000338.1 GCA_029880425.1 Gammaproteobacteria bacterium | reverse complement strand
GTTGATCGGTCCACTTCCAGGTCATTTACAATAATGCTTTTTTCATAGACTAAATCGGCACTGAAAAACATCAAACCTAAAAGTGGACCGATCAACAGTAACGTGATCTTCATTTTTATGGAGAGATTAGAAAGAAACTTCATTTAATTACCCTCACCTTGAGCTATCGCACCCTTTTCTTCTGTATACTGTGCGCCTGATTCACTCATTTGTGATAACACAGACATTTCTTCTACAGACAATAATTTATCCACATCAAGTAACATCACCATGTTGCCGTTACTTGTTGCTATTCCGTTTATAAACTTGGTATTAAGAGATGTACCAAAATCAGGTGTTGGTTTTACATCCTGGGAATCCACATCGATCACATCTGAAACACTGTCAACGACTAAACCTATAACCCGCTCACCTTGCTCACTTTTAACTGACAAGACAATAACGACAGTAATGGGTGTATATTCAGCATGTTGTAACTGAAAGCGCATACGCATATCTACAATCGGAACAATGGTTCCGCGTAAATTAAGCACACCTTGCATATACTCAGGAGTATTTGGGATTCTCGTAACAGGCGTCCAACCTTTTATTTCCTGTACCCGTAAAATCTCTACACCATAAGTTTCATTATCTAAAATAAAAGTCAGAAACTGCTGTGTTTCACCTTCTATGTTTACGCCTTCTGTTACTTCAGTCATCGTATTTGTACTCTGTGCAGTTGTTTGTGTGTTTGACATAAGCTGTCTCCTTATGCACTTTTCTTAAGCGAATTGGTTGCTGTAGCTAATGTTTGATTAGATAAATTTATCAAACCAGGGATATCAATAATCAAGGCAACTGAACCATCACCAAGAATGGTGGCGCCGGATATTCCTTCAATTCGTTTATAGTTTACTTCTAAAGATTTAATTACGACTTGTTGCTGACCTTTTAATTCATCAACAAATAGTCCCATTCTTCTTCCATCGGATTCGACGACAACAAGTAAACCTTCAGTTAAATCAGTTGTGCGTGGCTCACCACCAAAAATATTATGTAATCTAATGATCGGGAAATGTTCATCACGAAGTTTAAATGTTTCACCCTTACCAACGACAACGTTCAACATGTCCGGTTTTAATTGAATGGATTCAACAATTGAGACCAGGGGAATAATGTAATCTTCGTCTCCAACGGCTACAGTCTGACCGTCAAGAATGGCGAGTGTAAGAGGTAAACGAATAGTAAACTTACTTCCTTCCCCTTGTTTAGACCATACCTCGAGCGTACCTCCGAGACTACGGATATTTTTAACAACCACATCCATGCCAACACCACGACCTGAAACATCGGTAATTGTTTCTGCTGTTGAAAAACCTGGAAGTAAGATAAGTTCATGAATTTTAGATGGGTCAAGTTCTGCATCCGCCGGTACCAGGCCCTGTTCAATGGCTTTTGCCAGTACACGTTCTTCATTAAGACCTGCTCCGTCATCAGTCACTTCTATAACAATGTTGCCTCCCTGGTGGTAAGCATTTAAGCCTAATGTTGCAATATCCGGTTTACCCGCTGCCTTACGTTGTTCAGGCTTTTCAATGCCATGGTCAAGACTATTGCGGACTAAATGAACAAGTGGGTCACCAATTTTTTCCATGACAGTTTTATCAAGCTCGGTTTGTTCACCTGTCATCTTCAGTACAATATTTTTACCCATTTTCTGACTCATATCATGAACAAGACGTGGGAAACGTTGAAATGCAAAATTAATTGGCATCATGCGCATGCGCATGACCTGTTCCTGGAGTTCACGGGTATTTAATTCAAGTTGTTCAAGTCCCTGGACAAGTTTCCCAAGGTTTTTAGTGTTAAAATCCTGTCCCAGCGTACTTAACATTGATTGCGTAATAACCAGTTCTCCAACTAGGTTAATCACTGAATCGACCTTATCGATACCTACCCGTATTGATGCTGATTCAGAGCTTGTTTTAGATTTTGTTACTGTGGAAGTGGATTTAGCTTCAGCCGGTGGTGGTGCAGCGTCACCTGCTGTTACCTGTGGAATAACTTCTTCTGTTATAGGTGCCTGTTCTGCCGGTGATTCTTCCGCACCACCTAGTTCAGTGATGGACAGATCACATTCATCTTCTACCCAGGCAAAGACTTCATTAATATCTTCACGCTTCACATCACCTTTTAATACAATATCCCAGCCTAGATGACATTCCTCAGGATCGATGTTTTCAAAAGCAGGTAAAGCACTCCCGTCAAAAGTAGTTTTCATTTCACCTAGTGAAGCTAACTCACGTAAGATACGCACAGGATCATTACCTGTTTTTAACATATCGATGTGAGGATAAAACCGAATATTCCAGCCCTGTACTTCTGTTGTAGCTTGTTCTGTTGTTGTGCCCGTTGTTTGTTCTGCTACAGCAGAAGAAATTGAACCATTCGCAAGTAATTCTTCTAACTTGTTATGTGTGACTTTAATACGTCCATCATCTAAGGGAGTGTTTTCACGTAATGCTGTTAACATTTCGCGCAATACATCAACCGTGGTTAATAATAAATTTACGGCTTCCTGGGTTATCTGACGTTTGCCATCACGCATTTCGTCAAGTAAGGTTTCCATGACATGAGTAAAATCAGCAACAGCATTAAGACCAAAGGTCCCACTACCGCCTTTTATTGAATGAGCTGCTCTGAAAATTGTATTAATGGTTTCGCTGTCTGCATTACCCGTGTCAAGATCGAGTAATTCAGTTTCCATAATTTCTAACCCCTCGAAACTTTCTTCATAAAACGTATCGAGAAATTGACTCATATCAATAGACATTTTTTTATCCTATTTTATCCGAGTACTTTATTGGCTGTAGCAAGTAACTGGTCTGGATTAAATGGTTTCACAATCCAGCCCGTCGCACCCGCGGCTTTTCCTTCCTGTTTTTTTTCTGCTGTACTTTCAGTCGTTAACATCAACATGGGAGTAAATTTAAAGTTAGGCAAAGCACGTAACTCTCTAATAAGAGTTATACCATCCATGTTTGGCATATTCACATCAGAAATAACAAGGTCAAACTTTCCACTCTTGGCTTTTGCCAATGCATCAACGCCATCTACAGCTTCAACAACCGTGTGTCCCGCACCTTTTAGAGTAAAGGACACCATTTGCCGCATCGATGCAGAATCGTCAACCGCT
>JAOUOK010000336.1 GCA_029880425.1 Gammaproteobacteria bacterium | reverse complement strand
AAATACCCATCCCGGCTTCAACGGCACCTTTAATCGCTTCCAGGCTACCCAGTTCCATCGAAACACTCAGTTCACCTGCCCCCATACCCGCAACGTGCATACTCTCCAGCATCACCTCACGAGTACCCGAACCTTCTTCACGACAAATGAAGGGGAAGTCTGCCAGGCGTTTTAGTGGGACAGTATCTTGACTAGAGTTAGCCAGTTCATGGTTTGGCGGTACAATAACAACCAGCTGGTCAGTACTACACTCTTCAACCACTAGGTTTTTATTCGTTACCGGTGCTTCTACCACACCTAGATCGATAGCATTGTTTTCAACTTGCGATACGATACCGTCAGTATTTGCTACCTTTAAGCGAACCGTGACATCCGGGTTTTCAGCTTTAAAATCACCTAGTAGGACAGGTAACATGTATTCAGCTATGGTGGTACTTGCCCCAAGTATAAGAACACCACTCACATCACCGGTAAGCTGGCGGACAGAATTGTCCATTTCGGAATAAATCTCGAATATGCGCTCACTGCATTCATAGACCTTTTTACCCGCTTCAGTCAGGCTGATGCGATTATGTGTGCGATCAAATAAACGGGTATTAAACTGTTCTTCCAACTGGCGAACCTGGAAAGTCACAGCAGGCTGAGTCATATGTAATTCTTCTGCCGCCTTGGTAAAGCTGAGTAAGCGGGCAACTGTGTAAAAAACCTGTAATCGTCTGTCAGACATAATTTTTTCTCTTAGGGTCTCTTAGGTCAAGGAACCATTATATTATTCTATATGCACATTGGGAAAACTAAGGGAGCGAAGGATAACAGGGTTGAAGCCAAACATGAATAGAGCCGAAGGCTTAGAGTTTAATAATATTATTAAATTCTAAGAGCTTGGGTCTCTACCGGGGTGCTAATCACACTTTTTGAAACAAAACCTGAAATGACACGAATAAGAATTCAGAGGTTTTCACCAAGCAGCCCAATCATTTGTCGCAGGTAAATAGCTTGCTCAGGGTATTTTTTACTGTATGCCTGGTTGAACCGTGATCCATACATCTGCAAATGCTGCGGGAGGAATATCCGGGTGGCGAATAATATTATGATTTTAACCAATGAGTTAATCTTTTTTAAAAACCACTAATATCCAGAAAATCCTGGTTTGCATGGGTCACCGCACCGTTAAGAACAGTCGTTGAAGTAAAAACAGTACTGTCACTTAAATAAACTTCATTATCATCAACCGGTATGTTTTATTCATTCCTCCGATCCTAATTATTTCGTACAAAGCACCAGACAATTATGCTTATTTTTCTCACCCTAAACTTTAAATCTTTAGGGTTAACCATATATTTAGTACACTTCTTGCAAAACAGTTTTTCGGTAATAAAGTATTTCCACTCGCGATACAGACACAGTACTATTTCAACTTAATTTAATAACCAAATCGGATTTATCATATGGCTCAATATATTTACACCATGAATCAGGTCAGCAAAATTGTTCAACCCAAGCGTGAAATTTTAAAAGACATTTCGCTCTCATTTTTTCCTGGTGCAAAGATTGGTGTTTTAGGTCTCAATGGCTCAGGTAAATCAACACTGTTAAAAATCATGGCTGGACTCGATACCGAGATCGATGGTGAAGCCCGTCCCCAGCCTGGTATCAATATTGGTTACTTACCCCAGGAGCCACAGCTTGATCCAGAGAAAGATGTCCGTGGTAATGTCGAAGATGGCCTGGGGGAAATAAAAGCTGCTCTGACCCGCCTTGATGAGGTTTACGCGGCCTATGCCGATGCCGATGCCGACTTTGATGCACTGGCCGCGGAACAGGCCAGGCTAGAAAACTTACTACAAAGTACCGACGGTCATAACATTGAACGTACCCTGGAAGTCGCAGCAGATGCCCTCCGACTACCGCCATGGGATGCTGATGTCACTAAGCTCTCCGGCGGTGAGCGACGTCGTGTTGCCCTTTGTAAGTTATTACTATCAAAACCCGACATGTTATTACTTGATGAGCCCACCAATCACCTTGATGCTGAGTCGGTAGCCTGGCTTGAGCGCTTTTTGCATGATTACCCCAGCACCGTGGTTGCTGTTACCCATGATCGTTATTTCCTTGATAATGTTGCAGGCTGGATTTTAGAACTAGACAGGGGCCATGGTATTCCCTGGGAAGGAAATTACTCCTCCTGGTTAGAGCAAAAGAGTAATCGTCTCGAAAATGAACAAAAGCAGGAAGCCGCGCATGCCAAGGCGATGAAAACAGAGCTTGAATGGGTGCGTTCTAATGCCAAGGGCCGGCATGCTAAAAGTAAAGCGCGTCTTGCCCGCTATGAAGAAATGGCATCAAAAGAATACCAAAAACGTAATGAAACCAATGAGCTGTTTGTTCCTCCTGGTCCTCGTCTTGGTGACCTGGTTATTGAAGCCGATAACATCAGTAAACGTTTTGATGACAAACTATTATTCGATAATTTAAGCTTTAACCTGCCTAAGGGTGGTATTGTCGGCATCATCGGTGCTAACGGTGCAGGTAAAACCACCTTGTTCCGCATGTTAGTGGGCGAAGAAAAACCTGATTCAGGTGATTTACGTTTCGGGGATACGGTACAGGTTTCCTATGTTGATCAAAGCCGTGATGCACTGGATGACAATAAAACAGTGTGGCAGGAAATCTCTGACGACCATGACATTATGCAAGTCGGTGAGTTTGAAATTAATAGTCGTGCCTATGTTTCTCGTTTTAATTTTCGTGGTGCCGATCAACAAAAGCGTGTCGGTGAATTATCCGGCGGTGAACGTAACCGTGTTCATCTTGCCAAGCTACTCAAAAGTGGCGGTAACGTGTTATTACTTGATGAACCTACTAACGACTTAGATGTTGAAACCTTACGAGCACTTGAAGAAGCCATCCTGGAATACGCAGGCTGCGTTGTAGTCATCTCACATGATCGCTGGTTCCTTGATCGTATTGCGACTCACATGCTGGCATTTGAAGGTGACAGTCACGTCGAATGGTTTGAGGGGAATTATGCCGATTACGAAGAAGACAAAAAACGTCGTCTTGGTGATGATGCATTGCCTCATCGTATAAAATACAAAAAACTGGATGCGTAAACATTTATTATTTTCTGATTGCCAGCACTTTTAAAAAATACTGCTGGCAATCTGAAATTGTTT